>JAVVHA010000006.1 GCA_032249735.1 Dehalococcoidia bacterium
CTTGGTGGCGATCCAGTTCTTGCCCCACAGGGTGATGAGTTTGGCGTTCTCGGCGGTGTAGAGGTCGAAGTCCACCGTCTGCTGGCCGGTGACCATGGGGTGGCCCGGGGGGAGGTCGGTGTGCCAGGAGTAGGAGTCCCAATGACGGGCCCCTTTGGCCTCATCGGGCCCCACCTTGCGCACGTAGGCGTCCAGGAGGGCTAACATGTTGGCGAAGCGGTAGGCGCCGGCGATGCGGATAGGCCCGATGAGGGGCATGCCGCCCCGCAGCTTGATGGTGCGGGTGCCTGCGCCCTCCAGGGCGTCCAGCATGGCCGGGTCGTAGCCCTGCTTCTCCAGGCGGGCCCGCCCCGCTGGGCCGCTGTAGGTCTGGGCCACGTTGATAAGGGTCTTGGCCACCAGGGTGAAGGCCTCCTCCCAGCTCACCTGCTGGAAGTCCTCTTTCCCCCGCTGGAAGTACTCCGCAGGGGGCTGGCCCGTCTCCGGGTCGCGGGGGAAGCCGTCCTCCACCCACCGCTTGAACCCCTTGCGCACGAAGGCCCCCTTGACGCGTCGCTCGGAGTAGAAACGGCGCACGTAAGCGAGGCCACTTATGCATATGCGCGGGTCCCACCGGGAGGAGGCGGTGTTGCCGTAGATGTCCCGGGCCTTGCCGTAGCCGAAGCTAGGGTCCACATACACCACTACCCCGTTCTTGACGTTGGCCTTGAGGAGGCAGCCGTGGGTATCGTTGGGGCCACAAAGATAGTGGTAGGTCAGGTCAGGGGTGTAGAGGTCGCGGTAGACCTTCTCCTAGT
Source organism: Dehalococcoidia bacterium (assembly GCA_032249735.1). Lineage (GTDB taxonomy): Bacteria > Chloroflexota > Dehalococcoidia > SM23-28-2 > HRBIN24 > JAVVHA01. Next base: position 798 of record JAVVHA010000006.1, read on the forward strand.
CCCGGTTGGGGTAACTCTGCAGGGGGTTGTGCCCAGGCTCTATGGGCTGGAGGAAGGAGAAGCGCAACAGCTCCCATGGCAGGTACATAGCACCTGCGGCCCCTGCTATTCCTTTGGGCAAGGCCGAGAGGAATTGGCGTCTGGTAAGGCGCAGGTGGGTTTTTTGCTCCGGAGAGCCCATCATTTCCCTCCTTTCGCGCCCTGCAGCTGCCTCGCCATGGCGCCTATGCTTACCTGTTTGAACACCCTCTCCACGCTTAGGCGGGCCCTCTCCAACATGGACTTAAGAGGGCAGGCGGAAGCTAGGGGACATGTGGAACAGGAGGGTAACACCAGCTCGTCGCCGCTGCGGCCCCACCCTCCCCGCAGGGCAAGGGCTACGTCCCAGAGGGTGATCTCGTCCGGCGGAAGGGCCAGGGCGTAGCCGCCCCGGCGCCCCCTTTGGCCGGCCACCAGGCCCGCGTGGGCCAGATATTGTAGCAACTTGGCCATATAGGCCATGGGCACGCCTAGGGCCCGGGCCACCTCCCCCGCCGAGACCGCTCTTCCATCCTTGGCCATCAGGAGGAGAGCATGGAAGGCGTAGTTGAGGCCTCTGTCGATACGAAGGGTACTCGCAGGCATTGCCGACCCCTCGTGTCCAATTTCCCGCCCCCCTCTTCTCCTAGGAAGGGCCGATTGACCCAAAGCGCCTGGGCCAGAAGTCATGTCTTGGCGTAGGGATTTTCTTTACGGGCTAGGGGGCCTGCCGAGGGACTCGGGCCCATCTCCGGCCGTCTCTAGGGGAGGAGCGGTGCGCATGATGGGGAAGGGGCGCAGGCGGTAGGCCAGCCCGAGGGCGGCTCCTACACCGCACAGGAGGCCAAAGAGGGCCACCGCTACCGAGATGCTCGTCATGCTGGCCACTGCCCCCAGGAGGGCGCTGCCTATGGGCGTGCTGCCGGCGAACAGGAGGAACCATACGCTTAGAACGCGGCCCCGCAGGTGGTCAGGGGAAAGGACCTGCAGGCGAGCGTTGCCTGTGGCTGTGAAGGTTATGCCGGCCAGGCCTAGAAGCACCAGCACCACTAAGGAGAGGGGATACCAGGGTGAGAGCCCTAGCGCCACCAGCAGGGCGCTAAAGGCCCACGCACCCACCAGCAATCTGGTCTCCGTGGCCCGGCCGCCGGCGGCTAAGAGGAGGGCCCCCAATATGGACCCGGCGCCGATGGCCGAGCTCATAAACCCGAACTGCACTGAGCCCACGTGCAGTGACTGCCGTGCCAGCAGGGGCAAGGCCACTGTGAAGTTGTAGCCGAAGGTGCCGATAAAGGCCATCATGAGGATGGGCTGCAGGACCGAAGGCGTGGCCAGGATGTATTGCAACCCCTCCGCCACCTCTCGCCAGATGGCGCCCCCGCCCCCTTGCGGGGCGTAGTGCAGCTCCTCCCTCCGCAGGGAGGCGAGGGCCATCACCGCTGGCACCACTAGGCCCCCTTGGACCAGGAAGGCGGCCCCCACCCCGGCCCCGGCGATGACCGCCCCCGCCAAGGCCGGCCCCACCAGACGGGCGGTGTTGAAGGCCATGGTGTACAGGCCCACGGCGTTGGGCACCAATTCCCTCCCCACCAGCTCGGAGATGAACGTCTGGCGAGCGGGCTGGGCGAAGGCGTTGATGGTCCCCAAGGCGGCGGCCAGGAGGTAGAGGTGCCATAGTTGTATGGTCCCCGTCACCACTAAAAGCCCCACCGTCAGGGCCTGGGCCATAGCTGCCAGCTCCATCGCCATGAGGAAGCGGCGCTTCTCTACCCGGTCGATGACCGCCCCCGCCACCAGGGCCAGGAGGAGGATGGGCAAAAACTGGACCGTGATGACTGTCCCTACCACCGCTGGCGAATCGGTGAGCTCCGTCACTAGCCAGCCATTGGCAGCCGTCTGCATCCAGCGACCGGTGGTGGAGAAGGCCTGGCCCGTCCAGTAAAGGCGGAAGTTGGGGATGCGTAGGGCCAAGAGGGCGGTCTGCCACCGCCATGGTAGGTGAAGATGCCTGCGCATAAACATAGCCGCCGCCCCTAAGTATACGGGCGGCGGCCCTCCCAAGCTAACGGAGCTGCTAGCTGGCGCAGGCGGCGCAGAATCCGTAGATGTCCATGTGCTGGGAGACGATGTGGAAGCCGGCCTTCCGGCTCGCCTCTTGTGCCAGGCGCTGGAGCGACTCCTTCTCGTCCTCGTAGTCCTCGATGTGCCCACACCGGATGCACACCAGGTTCACGTGGGGCTCCAGGTTGGTGTCGTACCGAGTGCCTCTGGGGAAGGGCAGGGGCTGGACGATCCCCGTGGCTGTGAGCACCTCCAGGGTGTTGTAGATAGTGCCGATGGTGATGTGGGGGAATCGCTCCCTCACCCGCTCAAAGATCTCCTGCGCCGTGAGGTGCTCATGGGTGCCCACCACCGCCTCCGCCACCGCCAGCCTCTGGGCCGTCACCCGAATGCCCCGGCGCCGTAGCTCCTCCGCTAGACGTGCTCTCTCCATCCTTCCACCTCCTCACAGTGCCATTATAGGCTTTCTAAATGGAAAACCAATCGGGCAAAACCTTACATCTAGGGTTAGGCGGGGGAGGCTGGTTGCTCTGGGATGGGGCGAGGCTTATCTCGAGGCTCCACTGCCCAGGCCAGCCCCACCCCGAGAAAGTAGAGGGCTATGAGGGGACCCGCTACCAGGGACTGGGTGACGGGGTCGATGCTGGGGGTGACGATTGCTGCCAGGACGAAGGCCCCCACCACTGCCAATCGCCACCACCGTAGCAGCTGGCGCCAATGGACTATCCGGAAGCGGGCCAGATAAGTGATCACTAAGGGGGCCTCGAAGGATACCCCTGTCCAGAAGATGAGGCGAACCACGAAGTCCACGTAGCTGCCGATACGTATGTTGGGCTCCGCTATATCCCTGCCAAACTGCAAAAGGAACTTGAGGGCTGGTGGCAGGGCCACGTAGTAGGCAAAGGCACAACCTCCTAGGAACAAGAGGGAGGCCCCAAGCACTGTGCCCCAGACCCACCGCCGCTCCTGGCGGGTCAGGCCCGGGCTTACGAACATAAGCAGCTGGTAGACCACCATAGGCATGCCGAAGATCAGCCCCCCCAGGAGGGAGACGCGAAAGTAGGTCATGACGAACTCGAAGGGCTCGATGTACTGGAGCTTGAAGTTGGCCTGATGGGCTTCTGCGGGCTGCCGCAGGAACTCGATGATGCGGTCACCGAAGGCTGCTGAGAGGGCCAACCCTATCACCACCCACAAGGCGCCCATGAAGAGCCGACGGCGCAGCTCCTCCAGGTGCTCCAGGATGGTCATATACTTGCCCTCCGCCTCCTCAGGCGGGGGGGCCCGCTGCTCCATCTGCCCCCTCATGGACGATGCGCCTCGGGGGGTGGCTCCTTAGGGAGTAATTCGGCGCTGGTCTCGATGATGTGCTGACGAGGAAGGGAGGCCTCGGCCTGGCGGGCGGCCTCCGTCAGCTCCTGCTCCATGTAGGCGGCCTGCTCCCGGAGCATCTGGCGCAGCTCTCTTAGCTCGGCCCGCATCTGTTCTATCTCCTCATAGGCCTCCCGAAACTCACGGCGGAACTCAGCGGTCATGGTAGCCACATACCTGCGGATGGCTCGCAGGGCCCTTGCCAGTTGCACTGCCACCTCAGGCAACCTTTGCGGCCCCAACACCAGCAGGGCCACTAGGAGGACCATGAGCAACTCAAGGGGGCCGATGCCGAAGAACTGCACCTACCTCACCACCATCCCCCAGCCATGCCTTGCCACCCTAGTCCGGCTCGTCCTCGGCGATACCGTGCTCGATGATGTAGTTGACGGCATCCTGGACGGTGACGATCTTCTCGGCGTCCTCGTCGGATATCTCGAAGGTCCTCCCCTCTTTGCTGAACTCCTCCTCCAGGGCCATGATGAGCTCCACCAGGTCTAAGGAATCGGCGTTGAGGTCCTCCACGAAGGAAGTCTGGGGGGTGATCTGGCTCTCGTCCACCCCTAGCTGCTGGGCGATGACTCGACGCACCCTCTCAAATACAGTAGCCATGGCTCACCTCCTGCTACCGAGATCAGCGCGGGGTCGCCAAGAGGCTGACGGAGCCCAGGACCCCGTTGACGAAGCGGGGTGAGCTGTCGTTGCCGTACCGCTTGGCCAGCTCCACCGCCTCGTTGATGGCTGCCCGCACCGGCACTTTATTATCGACGAGGATCTCAAAGATGGCAATGCGGAGGATATTACGATCCACAGGGGAGAGGTGCTCCAGAGGGAAGAGGGGAGCCTTGCGCCGTATGACCTGGTCTATGCGGCGGCGGTGGGCCAGGACGCCCCGCACCAGGTAGCGGGCGTATTCGGCCGCCTCCCCTCCGGCCGCCTCCTCGGTAATGAGGCGCTCCAGCACCTGGGACGCGTTATGGCCAGCCACGTCTGCCTCGTACAGCGCCTTGAGGGCTAGGACGCGGGCCTTGCGCCTTCCTCCCATATCAGAGGACCAGCCCCCCATCCACGGCTATGACCTGCCCCGTGATATATGATGCCTCTTCAGATGCCAGGAAGGCCACGATGCCGGCCACGTCCTCTGGTCGGCCTAGGCGGCCCAGGGCGGTGCGGCGGATGGCCTCCTCCCGCAGCTCCTGGGGCAGGTCCTTTATGAGCTCTGTCTCGATGAGGCCGGGGGCCACCACGTTGGCCGTGATGCCCCGTGCTCCCATCTCCCGGGCCACCGATTTGGTGAAGCCGATGAGCCCAGCCTTAGCAGCCGCATAGTTGGCCTGCCCGGCGTTGCCCGCCATCCCCGAGAGGCTAGCGATGCATATGATGCGTCCCCACCGCTGGCGCATCATGGGCTTGAGGGCGGCTTTGGTGGCTAGAAAGGCCCCCTTAAGGTTGACGTTCATGACATCGTCCCAGTCTTGCAGGGACATGCGCAATACCAAGGCATCGCGGTGGAAGCCGGCGTTATTTACCAGGATGTCTAGACGACCGAATGTCGCTACCACCGTCTGCACCATCCGCTCCACGTCCTGGGGGTTGCTGACGTCACCGGGCACCAGTATGCAGCGTCGGCCGCGGGCTTCCACCTCCCTCTGGCATGCTTGGGCGGCCTCGTGGTTGCAAAGATAGTTGATGGCCAGGTGGGCCCCGGCTTCCGCCAGGCGCAGGGATATGGCCCGCCCGATGCCCCGGGAGCCGCCGGTCACCAGGGCCACCCTGTCCTGTAGCCCTCTCATCCTGTTACCTCCGTGAGAAGGTGGGCTTCCAAGGCCTGGGCAGTGGCTTTGGGCAGGGTGCGCTTCACCAGGCCTGTCAGCACTTGTCCAGGTCCCACTTCCAGGAAGGTGTCCACGCCTTGAGAGGCCATGAATTGTAAGCTCTCGAGCCAGCGCACAGGAGTGGTGAGCTGGATGGCCAGCTCCCGCCGGATCTCGGTGGCGGCGGAGAGGGCCCATGGAAAGGCGTTGCCCACTACTGGGATCCGGGCGTCCCTGATGGGGGCTTCGGCCAGGGCCTGGGCCAGCCCGGCAGCGGCGGAGGCCATGAGGGAGGTGTGAAAGGCCCCGGACACGGCTAAGGGCACCGCCCGCCCTCCCCGTTCACGGGCCAGGCGGGCGGCTGCTGCCACCACCTCCTGGGGCCCGCCGATCACCGTCTGTTGGGGGGCGTTGTAGTTGGCCGGCTCCGCCCCCGTGAGCTGGCAGATCTCATCTACCTCTTGGGTGGTGAGGCCCATGATGGCCACCATGGTTCCTGGCCTCTCCCGACTGGCCTGGGCCATGAGCTCCCCTCGCCTGCGCACTAGGCGGAGGGCCGAGGCCATGTCCAAGGCGCCTGCTGCCACAAGGGCGGTGTATTCTCCTAGGCTGTGGCCAGCCACCAGGGCGGGACGTCCCCTCAGGATGTCTGCATCGAGGGCTGCCGCCAGGTAGGCGAGGGAACAGGCCAGGATGGCTGGCTGGGCGTTGGCGGTGTGAGTGAGCTCGTCCTCGGGGCCATGGAACATGAGGCGGCTTAGGGGCCATCCCAGCACCTGGTCCGCTTCCTCCAGCACCAGGCGGGCCACACGAGATGTACCCCACAAATGGCGTCCCATCCCTAACCTCTGGCTGCCCTGACCAGGGAACAGCAGGGCCAGGCGAGGCTGTGGCTCCCTCTCCCAGAGCCCCTCCAAAAGGCGTGCCAATTCGCCGCTCATGGCGCTGCTTCAGAGGTCAAGTGCTTGAGGCCACAGTCGGGGTTAGGACACCGTCCGAAGGGGTCCAGGCGGGAGCGGCAGAGGATACAGTGGGTGGCGTCCCACCACAGAAAATAGGCCACCAGGAGGGCAGCTGCTGCGATCATGCCCAAAGGCACCAGGGCGAAGAGGAGGTATCGGCGTCCCAAGGCCCGCACGTCCTTATAAGGCTAGCCAGCCGCAGTATAGCACGGCCCCCCACCGGTGAAAAGCGGAGCTAGCGGGTCCCCTCCACGGGCAGGACCTGACGGCCGCGATATGTCCCACACACAGGGCAGACGTGATGGGGCATCTTGGGGCTGCCGCAGCGAGAACAGCGCACCAGGGCAGCCACCTGCGCGTGCCAGTGGGCCCGTCGTTGCCGAGTCTTGGCCTTGGAGGGCTTCTTCTTGGGGACGGCTCCCACGGTCACTCCTCCCTAAGTCGAGCGGCCAGGGCCTTTAGGGCTGCCCAGCGGCTGTCCATGGGGGCTGGGCAACGGCACTTCCCGGCGTTAAGATCGCCCCCACACTGGGGACAGAGGCCACGACAGTCGGGTCGGCACAAGGGGGCCAGGGGCTGGGCCATGATGGCATATTGACGCACCGACTCGTGCAGGTCTAGCACAAAGTCGGGCCCAATGGTGAAGTTGTCAGACTCCTCAGGCAGAGGGATGGGGGCGCCTGTAAGGACGTCCACCACGGGCAAGAACTCCTCCTCGAAACCCAGGTCCAGGGGGTAGTCCACCTCCGCCAAGCAGCGGGCGCACTGACCATGGCTTATGCCCTTTAGCGAGGCCCGCACTAGGATGCCACGGTTGGTGCGCACTAGCTCCACCATACCCGCCATCTGCCACAGGGTCACGTCCTCTAACTGCAGTATCTCCTCCGAGAGCTGGTAGCGGGTGCAAGTTCCCACCGGTTGCTTCAGCAGGTATGTGACACGGAACCGCATAAACGACCCCACCTAGGGGCTCTCTTGTTCCTTGTCAGTGGCCCTCTGCTCAGTTTATAATCCCTTCGCAGGCCTTGTCCAGCCCCCTCGGGAGCCCGGCATGAGCTCTATATCCCGACTTTATGCCTTGCAGGAGACAGACCTAGCCATTGATGCCCTCAGGCAACGCCTTTCCGACGTCATCTCCCAGCTAGGGGAGTGGGAGGAGGTGAAGGCCCTCAGGGAGGAGGTGGATAGCAGGAGGCGTCGCCTGGAGGGGTTGCGACGTCAGCAACGGGATCTGGAGCTGGAGTTGGGGGGTCTGCGGGACAAGGCCAAGGCGGTGGAGCGCAAGCTCTACGGGGGTGAGGTGCGCAATCCCAAAGAGCTGCAGAGCCTGCAGGACGACCTGCATGCCCTGATGCGCCAGATCTCCCACAAGGAGGACATGGTCCTGCAGCTCATGCTGGAGGCGGAAGAGGAGGAAAAAGCGTTACAGGAGGCCCAGGCTCACCTCTCCAGCCTTCTTCAAGAGTGGGAAAAGGAACAAGAGGCGTTAACCGCTGAGAAGGTGAGGCTGGAGCAGGAGCTGGGGCGGCTGGAAGAGGTGCGAGCGGGCCAGGCGAGGCAAGTGGACCCCCCTCTTCTCGCCCTGTATGAGGGGCTACGATCCCGCCGCCAGGGCAGGGCCGTCGCCAGGGTGGAGCGAGGCCTGTGCGGGGGGTGCCACATCGCCCTGCCCACTTACCTGGTGCAGAAAGCACGGGCTGGCAACGCCCCCGTGCAGTGTACCAGCTGCGAGCGCATCCTGTTTGCAGGCTAGAGATGCGAGGCTGGGGCTTCTTTCCCGGTGCCCTTCCTGGCCAGCAGCAGGCCTTCCTGGCTCTCTGCCGCAAGAAGGGTCTTGAGCCGGGGCCCTGGCTCACCGAGGGCAGACCTGAGGAGGTGGTGCGTGGCCTTGGGCCCGGCGATGTGCTGGTGGTGCCTGGACCTGAGGCCCTGGGCCCCGACGCCGCGTCCGCCTCCTGGGCCTATTTCCAGGCCCTAGCCGCCGGTGCTCAGGTGGTGGACTTGGCTGGCCAGGACTTGGCAGCTCATATCGTGAGCATGGGAGCAGACCCCCGAGGTGGGCAGGTGCGGGAGGCTATGGCGCGACGGGCCGTGCGAGGCCAAGTGCTGGGGCGCCCCCCTTTTGGCTACCGCATAGGCCCCCAGAGGCGGCTAGAGGTGAACCCCCAAGAGGGGGAGGTGGTCCGCCTCATCTTCCGCCTTTACGTGAGGCAGCGGCTGGGCCTGCGCCGCCTGGTGCAGCACCTCAATTCCCTGGGCCTCCCCACCCGCACAGGCAGGGCTTGGACGGTGGCTGCTGTGCGAGATGTCTTGCGCAACCGGGCCTACGTAGGCACATATCGCCGATTCGGCGTCAGGGTGCCAGCCAGCCACCCGCCCCTGGTATCTCACGAGGAGTTCCAGCAGGCCCAGGAGCGGCTGCAGCAGGGGTCCAAGGGCCGACTCCGCCAAAGCTCGGGCGATACGTTTGCCCTGGCGGGGATGGCCTTCTGCGCCTATTGTGGTGGGAGCATGGTGGGGGTAAGACGTCGTCAAGTTTGGCGGCGCCACGATGGGACGCCCCAGGAGGGCCTCTATCGCTACTACCAGTGTGGCTCTCGCCTCAACCGCAGCATGTGCGACTACCACACCTGGCGGGCCGATGAGCTGGAGCGTGAGGTGGTCCAGGCCCTACTACAAGGCACGGCCCAGCCTGGCACGAGGCCCCTGCACGCCGAGGCTCAGCAAGAGCGCTTGCGCCGCAGCCTGCGGCGTCTTTTGCAGATGGTGGCCCGTGGGGACATCTCCCTGGAGGAGTGGCGTCAGGAGGGGATAGAACTGGTGACCCAAGCGGAAATCCCCCTGGCCTCTCAGGAAGCCAGGTCGCTATTGGCCTCCTGGGACTCCCTTTCACCTCCAGACCGTAGGCGTGTGCTCCTAACTCTGGTGGAAAGGGTGGAGGTCTGGGACGACCATGTGGAGGTGGTGGCCCGTCCATGACCAAGGTGGTGGCCTATGCCGATGGCGCCTCTCGTGGCAACCCAGGCCCAGCGGCCATCGGTGTCGTCCTGATGGACGAAGCTGGGAAGGAGCTGTATACTGTTTCCAAGCCTATTGGGGTGGCCACCAACAATCAGGCCGAGTACCGGGCGGCCATCGCCGCCCTGGAGGCTGCCCTAGCGTTGGGCGCGACCAAGGTGGAGCTGCGTATGGACTCCCAGCTGGTGGTGCGCCAGATCCAGCACCGCTACCGCGTGCGGGACCCCAACCTGAGGCCCTTGTTCCATCGGCTGCTGGAGCTGAGGCGCCGCTTCCAGGAGTTCGTGGCCGTGGACATCCCCAGGGAGGAGAACAGGCGGGCCGATGCCCTGGCTAATGAGGCCTTGGATAGAGGAGCGCAGCCATAAATAAGGATAGGGAGGTTGGGCCATGAGCTATCAGCGCATCACATATGAGAAGAGGGATCGGGTCGCCCTCATCGTCCTCAACCGCCCGGAGGTCCTCAACGCCATGGACCCGTTGATGGGCGATGAGCTGGTCATGGCCCTTAAGGAGGCGCGGGAGGACAAGGGGGTAGGGTGCGTGGTCATCACCGGCGCTGGCCGCGCCTTCTGCTCCGGTGCTGATGTCAAGGTCTTCCGCCAGATGATCGAGGGGCAGGTGCAGAGGCGGACGGTGGTGGACGAGGACCTGTTCGACGTCATCTTCGACCACCCCAAGCCCATCATCGCTGCTGTCAACGGCCCCGCTGTGGGCATCGGCGCCACCATGACCTTGCCCTGCGACATCCGCCTGGCCTCGGAGCAGGCCCGATTCGGGTTCATATTCGCCCGCGTGGGCCTCATCCTGGAGTTTGGCAGCACCTTCCTGCTGCCCCGCATCATCGGCCTGGGCAAGGCGCTGGAGCTGGCCATGACCGCCCGCCTCATCGATGCTCACGAGGCCAAGGAGATAGGTTTGGTGAGCCAGGTCTTCCCCCAGGACCGCTTCCTGGAGGAGGTGATGGCTTACGCTTCCCAGATCGCCAATGGCCCCACCCGCACCCTGGGCTGGATGAAGGAGGCGGTGCACAGGTCCATCCAGGCCGATCTGCCCACGGCCCGCCGTATCGAAGGCGAGATCCTGGACCGGTGCCGGCGCTCTCCCGAGCACCGGGAGGGGGTCATGGCCTTCCTGGAGAAGCGCCAGCCCCGCTGGGCGGAGATAGCAGAGCAGTCCTAGCCCGATACAGGCCCCACCCCCAGCCCTGGCTCCGTCATGCGGGCTGGGTCCAGGAGGCGGTCCAGCTCCTCCTCTGAGAGCTGGGTGCGCTCGCGGGCCACCTCCCTTATGGTGCGCCCTGTCCTGGCCGCCTCTTTGGCCACCTCGGCCGCAGCATCGTATCCGATGGCTGGGGCCAGGGCGGTGGCCAGCATGAGCCCCTTCTCTACCATCTCTGGCCCTTTGGCGGTGGCCTCCAGGCCTTCCACGCACTTCTCCCGGAAGTTTCGGGCGGCGTTGGCGAGGATGTCGATGGCCTGCAGGAGGTTATAGGCGGCCATGGGCATCATCAGGTTCAGCTCAAAGTAGCCCCCTTGCCCCGCCTGGGCCACCGCCATATCGTTCCCCAAGACCTGGCCGCAGACCTGGATAAGGGACTCGGCGATGACGGGGTTCACCTTGCCGGGCATGATGGAGCTGCCGGGCTGGACCTCTGGCAGCTGTAGCTCTCCCAGGCCGGCCCGCGGCCCCGAGGCCATCCAACGGATATCGTTGGCTATCTTCTGCAGGGAGATGGCCACGGTGCGCAGGCAGCCGCTGGCCATCACCACGTTGTCCAGCGTGGCTTGGAGAGCGAAGTGGTTGTCCGTCTCATGCACCTCCAGCCCCAACTCCTGGGACAGGAGCCGGCAGACACGGCCTGCAAACTCGGGGTGGGTGTTGACCCCTGTGCCCACGGCCGTGCCGCCCAAGGGCAGCTCCGACAGCTCTTCCATGGCGTAGCGCACACGTCGGATCCCCCGCGCCACTTGGCCGGCGTAGCCCTGGAACTCCTGGCCGAGGCGAATGGGGGTGGCATCCATGAGGTGGGTGCGCCCCGTCTTGATGATGCCCCAGAACTGTCGCGCCTTGGCCATAAGGGCCTCCTGCAGCCCCTCCAGGGCGGGGATGAGGCGGCGGGCCATGCCCTCCAGGGCTGCCAGGTGGAGGGCGGTGGGGATGACATCGTTGGAGGACTGGCCCAGGTTTACATGGTCGTTGGGGTGGACAAGCCTCGTCCCGCGCTGGCCCCCCAGGATCTCGGTGGCCCGGTTGGCGATGACCTCATTGGCGTTCATGTTGGTGGAGGTGCCCGAGCCCGTCTGGAAGACGTCCACCACGAACTGATGGTCGTGGTGGCCCTGGTAAACCTCCCACGCGGCCTGTTGGATGGCCTGGGCCAACCGGTGGTCTAATAGGCCCAGCTGGGCATTGACCTGGGCCGCTGCCCACTTAATGAGTCCCAGCATGCGCACGAAGGAGGTGGGCATGCGCAGGCCCGATATGGGGAAGTTGAGGACAGCCCTCTGAGTGGAGGCTCCGTAGTAGGCGTCGGCGGGAACCTCCATGGGGCCCATGGAATCGCGCTCGATGCGGCTCCTTCCCTCGGCCACGTCTCTCACCTCGCGAAAGGTCTTCGGCCAAGGCCATATTAGGCCTTCAGAAGGGCGAGGGCTAGGCCTCCTGGCCTCCTCAGAGAGAGAAGAGGTTCCTGCCGCTCTCCTTATGGTGGCGGACGTGGCCCTTGCGGCCGATGAACTCCTCGCGGCACATGAGCCAGAGGAGCTCGCGGTCGGGGCCCACGTTGGCCCAGAAGCGGGGACCTTCCTCCAGGCGGCCCACCACGATGCCCTCCTCGGGCTCACCGTCCCGCCCAAAGACCACGGTGTACGCTTCCACGATGCCGGTGCCCTGGGCCTCCTCGGCCAGGGGTGGCGATGGCTGGGCGGCGATGCGGGCCTCGTCCTCCCTGGGGTCGTAAGGGTGGAACGTCCTGGGTGGGCGGCCGGAGTAGATGCCAGCCGAGTGCTTGGTGAAGTACCACCCCATGCCTGTGATCATGGCCTTCTTCTCGGGCTCCCTGCGCAGCCTCTCCACGGCCGTGGCGATGGAGTGAGAGCAGTAGTTGTTGCCGGGCCCTCCGGCGTAGGGGAGGCCGCCGGTGAGGGTGTAGGGGCGGGGGTCATCCAGATCCATGCCCAGGCAGAGCATGGCCGCCTGCACCGCCGAAGGGAAGCAGGAGTAAAAGTCGAACATGTCCACCTCCTCAGGGGAGAGGCCGGCCAGCTCCAGGGCCCGCTGCAACACCAGCTCCTGTGCTAGAGAGCCGTGGAAGGATGGGCGCTCGCTCATGAACCATTTGTCGGTCAAATAGGTACCCGCCCAAATGTAGACCCATCGTTCTTGGGGGATGCCCAGCTGCCGGGCGGCATCCACGCTGCAGAGGATAAGGGCCGCCCCCTGGTTCACCTCCATGATGGCGTTCATGTACTTGGGATAGGGGAAGCAGATCATGCGGTTCTGGGGGGTGACGGTGACGATCTCCTCCGGTGTACGGCGGATAGGGAACCAGGCGTAGGGGTTTTGGGCGGCCACCTCTGTCATACGGGCGCATAGTAGGCCCAGGCGGCGCTGGTGCTCTTCCAGCGAAAGGCTCATACGGGCGCGGATGGCGTTCTCATACAATGGGTACACGCGGATAGGCAGGGTGGCCCCGTGGCGTTGCTCTATTTCGTTGGTGGGCACCCTCGTATCCTCTATCTGTCTGGGGGTGGATCGGGGCGTCCACGGGAGGGTCTTGCCTTGGCGGCGGGCGGACATGAAGGAGTCCATGGCCTCCGCTCCCGCGATGAGGCATACGTCCATCTCTCCTCGCCAGATGGCCGCTGCCGCCTTTCCCACCAGACGCTGGGGCGTCTCGCCGCCGATGCCGGAATAAAGGGTGTGGCCAGGGGTGGCTCCCAAGCGCTGGGCCAGCATGCCAGGGGCGTCCTCATAGGCCCAGGAGATGATGTTCACCACCTGTAAGGAGTCCAGGCGGGCCAGTATTTGGGGACGGCCAGTGTCGGCGGCAGCCGCCCTGGCCGCCATCTCCATCAGCTCCAAGGGCTCCTTGGCCTCCTGTAAGGTGGCCGGCCTGTCCACTACCTGTCCTACGCCCACGATGATGGGAAGACGGGCTTGGTCCATCTCTCCTCCCTCACTTTTACGCGCAGGTAATACGCCACACCAAAGATAAGGCCCCAAGGGCCCATGGTCAACGCCTCAGGGGGTGGCGGTGGCCAAGGCCTTTTGGAAGGTGTACTGGCCGTCGCGGTAGTCCACCAGGACGGTGTCCCCCTCCTGGAATTGGCCCGCCAGGACCTGGAGGGCCAGGGGGTTGGCGATACGCCGCTCAATGGTGCGGCGGAGGGGGCGGGCGCCGAAGTTGGGGTCGTAGCCCTCCCGCACCAGGGCCGCCTTGGCCGCCTCGGTCAGCTCCAGCCCCAGGCCTCTCTCTTGCAGCCGCTCCCGCAGGTCCTTGAGCATGAGCTCCACGATCTGCTTCAGGTCCTCCTCGGTGAGGGGGTCGAAGACGATGATCTCGTCGATGCGGTTGAGGAGCTCGGGGCGGAAGGTCTGGCGGAGAGCGCGCTCGGCCGCCTCCTTGAGGCGCTCCTTCTCCGCCTGGGAGGGCTTGGCTTGGGCGATGAAGCCGAAGGCGGGCCGCTGGAACTCCTCGGTGCCCAGGTTGGAGGTCATGATGATGATGGTGTTGCGGAAGTCCACAGTACGGCCGTGGCCGTCGGTGAGGCGCCCGTCCTCCAGCACTTGCAGGAGGATGTTCCACACGTCGGGATGGGCCTTCTCCACCTCGTCGAAGAGGATGACGCGGTAGGGGCGGCGTCGCACTGCCTCGGTGAGCTGACCGCCCTCCTCATACCCCACGTATCCGGGGGGGGCGCCGATGAGGCGGGAGACGGTGTGTTGCTCCTGGTACTCGGACATGTCGATGCGCACCATGGCCTCCTCATCGTCGAACAGAAGCTCGGCCAAGGCCTTGGCCAGCTCCGTCTTGCCCACCCCTGTGGGACCCAGGAAGATGAAGGAGCCGATGGGGCGCTTGGGGTCCTTGAGGCCTGCCCTGGCGCGGCGGATGGCGTTGGCCACCGCCTGCACTGCCTCGTCCTGGCCCACGATGCGCTGGTGGAGCCGCTCCTCCAGGTGGAGGAGCTTCTCGTCCTCTCCCTCCATGAGGCGGGCGACGGGGATGCCGGTGGCCTGCGAGACCACTTGGGCGATGTCCTCGGCATCCACCACCAGGTCGATGTGATGCTTCTGGGCCCACTGGGCGCGGGCCTGGGCCAACTCCTCCTCCTTCCTCAAGCGCTCCGCCTTGAGGTTGGCCGCCCGCTCGTACTCGCCACGGGTGGCGGCCGCCTCCTCCTCCCGCTTGAGGCGCTGCACCTCCTCCTGGAGCTGGCGCAGCTCAGGTGGGAGCATCTGGGCCTCGATGACATGGCGGGAGGCGGCCTCGTCGATGAGGTCGATGGCCTTGTCGGGCAGGAAGCGGGAGGTGATGTAGCGGTGGGAAAGCCTGGCCGCCGCCTCCAGGGCGTCATCGGTGATCTTCACCTTATGGTGGGCCTCATAGCGGGGGCGAAGGCCCTTGAGCATCTCGATGGTCTCCTCCACCGAGGGCTCTTCCACGTATACGGGCGAGAAGCGGCGCTCCAGGGCGGGGTCGGACTCGATGTACCTGCGGTAGTCATCCAGGGTGGTGGCGCCGATGCACCGGAGCTCGCCGCGGGCCAAGGCCGGCTTCATCATGGTGGAGGCGTCGATGGCGCTCCCCTCGGCCGAGCCCGCCCCCACCACCTGGTGGATCTCGTCGATGAAGATGATGACCTCCCCTTGGGCCTGCTTGATCTCGTCCAGGACGGCCTTCATGCGCTCTTCGAACTCGCCCCGGAATTTGGACCCGGCCACCATGGCAGCGATGTCCAGGGCCAACAGCCGCTTGCCCTTGAGGGAGTCGGGGACATCACCTTGGACCATCTTCTGGGCCAGCCCCTCCACGATGGCCGTCTTCCCTACGCCCGGCTCGCCGATGAGCACGGGGTTGTTCTTGGTGCGGCGGTTGAGGATCTGCATCACCCGCTTTATCTCCTCTTCGCGCCCGATGACGGGGTCCAGCTTGCCCTGGCGGGCGGCCTCGGTGAGGTCCACCGAGTAGCGCTCCAGGGCGCGATAGCGGGTCTCCGCCCTAGGGGAGTCCACCCGATGGGCGCCCCGGATCTCGGCTAGGGCGCGGTAGACCTTCTCCTTGTCGATGCCGAACTGGCGCAGGATGCGGGCCGCTTCCCCATCCCGCTCATCGGCCATGGCGATGAGGATGTGCTCCACGCCTATGTACTCGTCCCTGAGGCGCTGCGCCTCGGCCTCCGCTCGTTCCAGGAGGCGCACCACCCTGGGGGTCATATAGATCTGGGGGGTGTCATAGGCCAGTTTGGGGGTGCGAAGGAGAGCCTCTTCCGCTCGCGAGCGCATGGCCTCCAAATCCACCCCCAGGCGACGGAAGACCTCCTGGGCCAGGTTGCCTTGGTGGGAGAGCATGGCCACCAGGATGTGCTCCACGTCCCATTGGGCGTGGCGCATCTGGCGCACCAGCTGCTGGCTTTCCGCCAGCACCTCCTGGGCCTGCTCGGTGAACCGGTCTTGCCTCATCATAGCCTATCACCTCACTTGGCGGATTCAGCGGACGGGAAGCCCGAGTAGGGCGCTGGCAGGAGGCGGTCGCGATAGGCCTGCAGCTCCCGCTGCAGGGCCGCTATCTCCCTCTCCAGGGCTTGGATGTGCTCCCGGAGCTTTAAGATGGCCTCGGCCCCCGCCAAGTTCACCCCTAGCTCGTCCATGAGCCGCTGGATCTGGCGCAGGCGCTCAATGTCTGCCCGCGAGTAGAGGCGGGTCCGCCCCTTAGAGCGGGCAGGCCTGATGATGCCCATGCGCTCGTAGTATCGAAGGGTCTGCTCGTGCATGCCCACCATACGGGCAGCCACCGAGATGACGTATACAGGCTCGTCCTCCGTTGGCTCGTGCTCCCGCCTGCGCCTGGGCACTGGGGTCACCTCCTTAGCGCCTCACGGCGGAGCGGCGCAGCTCCCTCAGGCGGCGGTACAGCTCCCGCTCCTCCTCGGTGATGTGCTCGGGTATGCGCACCTTTACGGTGACATACATATCGCCATATCCGCCCCCTTCTAGATGGGGCATGCCTAGCCCAGCTAGGCGAAAGATGCGCCCATTCTGGGTGAGAGGCGGTATCCTGAGGAGGACGCGGCGGCCGGAGATGGTGGTCACCTCCACCTCCCCACCGAGAACGGCGTCCTCCACCGGCACCTCCACTTCCGTGTGCAGGTCATCCCCTTCTCTACGGAAGCGGGGATGGGGACGGATGCGCACCACCAGGTAGAGGTCACCCTTGGGGCCGCCCATGGGCCCTGGCCTGCCCTCGCCAGCCACCCGCACGCGAGAGCCGTCCCTCACCCCGGGCGGGATGCGCACCTCCAGCCGCTTGGGGCGCACGAGCACCCCCAGCCCGCGGCAGGCCTGACAGATGGCGCCCAAGGCGCGGGCCCGCCCCCGACAGGCGGGGCATACGTCCTCCTCGGTTACTTGGACGATGCGGCTGGTGCCGGTGTAGGCCTCCTCCAGGGAGAGCTCCACCTCCTGCTCCACGTTCTGGCCCCTGCTGGGGCCTCGCCGGCCCAGGCCGAAGAAGCCCTCCAGCAGGTCTTCGAAGATGGAACCCCGCAGCAGATCCCCCAGGTCACCGAAGATGTCGCCTGTACGCCAGGTAAATGTCGCCTCCCCGGGGCCAGAGGCGCCCGCCTCCCGCTGGGCCCTTTGAAAGGCGGCCACCTGCTCCCATTTCTCCCCATAAAGGTCATAAAGGCGCCGCTTCTCGGGGTCAGAGAGCACCTCGTAGGCCTTGTTGATCTCCTTGAAACGCTCCTCGGCCTCCTTGTCCCCGGGGTTGAGGTCGGGGTGATACTTGCGGGCCAGACGCCTGTAGGCCCGCTTTATCTCCTTCTCGGAGGCGTCCCGAGAAACGCCAAGGATCTCGTAATAGTCCCGACCAGCCATAGCCCCACCTTCCACCCTACCCCATGTCTATGGAGCTGTCAAGAGCCATGTGGCAAATCTTGACAACGTCATTGTAAAAAACCTTTACACCGTCTTGACAGCCCCGCCGATGGGGCGTATAATTGAGAGGCGGAAGGGCCCCCGGGTGATGAAGGGGGCACCAAAAAGAGGAGGAGGTGAAGGGTATGACGCTAGTGCGTTGGGATCCCTGGGAGGAGTTCCGGTCCATCCGCCGGGCCATGGACCGTCTGTGGGATGAGCTCATGGGCCGTCGGGAGCCCGTGGTGGTGGAGGAGGCCATGACCTTCCCGGTGGACATGTACGAGACGGACGAGGCCCTGGTGGTGAAGGCCGCCCTCCCTGGCCTGCGCCCTGAGGATGTGGAGATCTCGGTGCAGGGAGACCTCCTCACCATCAAGGGCGAGCTGAAGCGGGAGGAGAAGGTGGAGCGGGAGAATTATCACCGCCGCGAGTTGCGCTATGGCATGTGCTCCCGCACCATCTCTCTGCCCGTGGCGGTGGACGCTGAAAAGGCCGAGGCCACCTTTGAGCACGGGATCCTGACGGTGACCCTCCCCAAGGTCCCCGAGGCCCGGGCCAAGGTCATCCGGGTCAAGGCCCGCTAGCTCAGTCAGCGGGGGCGAGGGGGGCTCCCGTCGCCCCCGCCCTCTTTTTTTACCGGTACTGTGGCTGTGATGGCTGGGGCCATCACAGCCTTGTATAATGTCAGGGAAAGTTCTACTAAGGAGGGAGCGCCATGGCCATCGTTGGGGCGCCTTACAAGAACATCCTGGTGCAGCAGGATGGTGACATCGCCATCGTCACCATGAACCGGCCGGAGCGGCGTAACGCCCTCTCGTTGGAGCATATGCAGGAGCTGCGCCACTGCCTACAGAGCATCGGCGAAGACAAGGGCACGAAGGTGGTGGTGCTGAGGGGCAACGGCCCCCACTTCTGCGCCGGGCATGACCTCTCGGAGATGGTGGGGCGGGACGTCTCCTTCTATCGACTTTTGTTCCGCACCTGCGTTTCCCTGATGCAGACCATTCAGGAGATACCCCAGCCGGTCATTGCCCAGGTACATGGCATGGCCACCGCTGCCGGCTGCCAGCTTGTGGCTACCTGCGACCTAGCGGTGGCAGCGGAGGACGCCCGTTTTGCCACCCCGGGCGTGCGTATCGGCCTTTTCTGCTCTACGCCCATGGTGGCCCTCAGCCGCAACGTGCCCCGCAAGAAGGCCATGGAGATGCTACTCACGGGCGAGCCCATATCGGCCCAGGAGGCGTTGCTGGTGGGCCTGGTCAACAAGGTGGTGCCCGGGGAGAGGCTGGAGGAGGAGACCATGGCTTTGGCCCGGCGCATCGCCCGCGCTAGCCCCCTGGTGGTTGGGATTGGCAAACAGGCCTTTTACCGCCAGCTGGATATGCCTCAGCCTCAGGCCTACGACTACACCCAGGAGGTCATGACCCTCAACGCCCTGGCGCAAGATGCCCAAGAGGGGATATGCGCCTTCCTGGAGAAGCGGGAGCCACGCTGGCCCAGCTGCGCTTAATACCTTCGTAGCGAGGTGCGACGCATCTGGCGGTAGCGGGAGACCATCTCCTGTTCCGCCCGTCGCCCCACCTCTTGCGCCTCTCGCCAGGCCTCACGCGCCGTCTGGGCCAGGTTCTCCATCCTTTCCCGCAGGGAGGCCTGCAGGCCCTCCATCTCCCGCTCCTGGAGGACGGCGCGGAGGCGGCGCCGCACCTCCTGTTGTCGTACAGGCTCCAATAGGGTATAAATGGCGAACCCTAGGGCGAGCCCTACCGCAAGACCGATAAGGAAACGCATAGCTCCCCTCCTAACGACGCCTACGAGCCAAAAAGCCTAGTAGCGCCCGTGCCATGGCTAAGGCAGCGTAGGTCTTGGCCACCGGCCTCACCACCGTCTCCGATACGAAGGCGGCGGTGGAGCGGACGGTATCCACTGTGTCCTGAACCCCGCGCAGGGTGGGGCCCAAGTGGTCGCCGATGGTCCTGGCCATCTGGGAGACCACTGCCCTCACCGCCAGCAACACCCACATGCTCACCAAGGTGGCGAGGATGCCCAACAGGAAGAGGACAGTGCCCGCGATGGTGAAGGCAACGATGGTAACATCCCTCAGGTCCTGCAGGTTATTGATGCCCATCTCCACCTCCTGGGGCCGCTGAATGCTTGGCAATTATAGCATGGGCCTCTTCCCCTGCCCAACCCCGGCGGGCGATGATGCCACCTCCTATTACCCTCTCCCCTTGATAGAACACGATGGCCTGGCCGGGGGTCACCGCCCGCAGGGGCCTAAGGAGGCGGACCCTCCCCTGGCCATCCAGCACCTCCAGGAGGGCAGGCACCGTCTCTCCCCGGTAGCGGGCCTTGGCCTCCACTGCTAGCGGGCCCTTGGGGGGCACATCATCTACGAAGGAGAGGGCGCGGCAGGTGAGCTCCCAGCATAGGAGCTCCTCCTCCGGGCCTACCACCACGGTGTTGGTGGGGGCGTGGATGTCCACCACGTAGAGGGGGCGCCCATGGCTGCTGTGGGGCAGGCCCCGCCTCTGGCCCACCGTGAAGTCGATGATACCCTGGTGGTGCCCCAACACCCGGCCATCCAGGTCTACGATGGGCCCTGGGCTGGGGGACAAGTACCGGCGCAGGAAGGACCGGTAATCGCCATCGGGGATGAAGCAGATGTCTGAGGAATCGGGCTTGTCGGCGTTGGGGAGGCCCAGGCGACGGGCGAGCGCCCTTACCTCCGCCTTAGTGTACTCCCCCACGGGAAAAAGAGAACGGGACAGCTCTCGCTGTCCCAGCATGTAGAGGACGTAGGACTGGTCCTTGGCCGCGTCCACCCCCTTCAGGAGGAGGAAGCGGTCCCCCTGGCGGCGGACGCGCACGTAATGGCCGGTGGCCACATAGTCACAGCCCAGGGCGAGAGCGTACTCCAGCAGGGGGCCGAACTTGACGTGCTGGTTGCAGGCGATGCAGGGGTTGGGGGTGCGGCCCTGGGAGTACTCGCGCACGAAGTAGTCCACCACCATGGCCTTGAAGGGGCGCTCGAAGTTGAGGATGTAATGGGGGATGCCCAGGACCTGAGCAGCCGCTTGGGCATCCACCACGTCCTCCACCGAACAGCAGCGACGGTGGAAACGGGGTGCCGTGGGGTCCTCGATGGTCCACAGGCGCATAGTGACCCCCACCACCTCGTAGCCTTGCTCCAGGAGGAGGGCAGCAGCCACCGAGGAGTCCACGCCCCCAGACATGGCCACCAAAACACGCTTTCGGCCCATTCCATCATCCATGTTATAATGGCGGCGAGAGTGCCCCAAGGGCCTAGGAGGTGAGAGACTGGCATCACACATCGATGTGCAGGCCTTGGCTCGCAGGCTGGTGGACGTGCTTTCAGAAAAGCAAGCAAGCGATATCCTCTTGTTAGACCTGCGCGGCGTAGCTTCCTTCACTGATTATTTCGTCATCGCCACAGGGGAGACGCGACGGCAGCTGGAAGCCCTCTTGTCCCACTTAGAGGAGGAATTGGAAAGGGATGGGGTGAGCCTTCTGGGCCGGGAGGGCGACCCCGAGTCTGGGTGGGTGCTGCTGGACTTGGGGGACATCGTGGTTCACATCTTTGGTCCCGAGGAGAGGTCATACTACGACCTGGAGGGGATGTGGCATCGAGCGAGGCCAGTAGTCCGCATCCCCTGAGGTTAGCGCCGTTTTAAGATGGGCCGTTAGCACTTACCGTGGTAGCCTGCTGGTGGATATGGCCTCTTTAGGGGGCGCGCTCTCGGCCCGGCTCCTTTAGGCCTCCTCCCCTGGGGGCTCCTTCTCCTGCCCCTCCTCTTCTTTTTCCCTAGGCTCCTTGGGGCGGCCGGCCCGCCGCAGGGCCTCCCCCATCTCCTGCAGCCGCTTGTCTACCAGGGCGTTGAGGGTACCCTCGGGGTAGGTGCCATCGGGGCCGCGCTCCCCCGCCGGCATGCCCGTCAGCAACTCCAGGGCCTCGTCCACGGTGTTGACGGCGTATACGTGGAACTCCCCTCGCTCTACCGCCTCCACCACCTCCTCCCGCAGGTTGAGGTGGCGAACGTTGCGGGCGGGGATGATGACGCCCTGGCGACCGGAGAGGCCCATAGCCCGGCACACCTCGAAGAACCCCTCCACCTTCTCGTTGACGCCGCCCACGGGCTGCACCTCCCCCTTTTGGTTGACGGAGCCGGTGACGGCCAAGCCCTGCCGCAGGGGCACCTGGGCGATGGCCGATATGATGGCGCACAGCTCGGCCAGGGAGGCCGAGTCACCCTCCACGGGCTCATAGGCCTGTTCGAAGGAGATGGTGGCCGAGAGGGAGAGGGGTTTGTCCTGGGCGTACTTCCACCCCAGATAGCCGCTTATGGTAAAGACGCCCTTATCGTGGATGCGGCCAGAGAGCTGGGATTCCCGGTCGATGCTCACTACCCCCCGCTGCCCCAGGAAGGTGCGAGCGGTGATGCGGGAGGGCCGGCCGAAGCGGTAATCGCCGAAGTCCAGCACGGCCAGGCCGTTGACCTGCCCCACCACCGCACCGTCCACGTCCACCATGATGACCCCCTTGGCGATGAGCTCCCGCACCCTTTCCTCCACCAGGTTGAGGCGGTAGTAGCGGGCGCGCAGGGCCTTCTGCACGTGGGAGGCCTGGACCACGGGCGCTCCCTCTTGCCCCGCCCAGTAATCGGCCTCCACCAGCACATCCCTTAGAAGGCCGAAGCGGGCGGTGAGCTTCTCCTGGTCGTCCACCATGCGGGAGGCGTGCTCGATGACCTTGGCCACCGCCCCAGCATCGAAGGGGCGCAGCTGGTCGCGCCGACAACAGCCGGAGATGAAGCGGGCGTAGGCCTCCAGCGTCTCGGGCGTGAGGGAGATCTGGTAGTCGAAGTCGGCCTTCACCTTAAACAGCTCCCAGAAGTCTGGGTCGTAGGTGGAGAGGTAGAAGTAGAGGAGGGGGTCGCCGGTGATAATAACCTTCAGGTCCACCGGTATGGGCTCCGGCTGCAGCCCCTGGGGCATGAGCCAGCCGAAGCTCTCCAGGGGGTCCTCCAGGCGCACCTCCCGGGTGCGGATCACCCGCTTAAGGCCGTCCCAGGAGCCGGGGCGAAGGGCTAAGGTGTTCAAGTCCAGGATGAGGTAGCCACCATTGGCCCGGTGGACGGAGCCAGCCCGCAGCTGGGTGTGGTCGCTGAAGTAGGCCCCCATGAAGGCCCGCCGCTCGATGCGCCCAAAGAGGTTGCTCCATGTGGGGTTGTGCTCGATGATGACCGGCGGCCCCTGGGTCTGGGAGTTGTCCACAAACAGATTGCACCGGAAGGCCAGGAAGGGGTCAAGGGGCGACTCCCGCCCAGGGAGCCTTGGCATGGGCTGGGGCATCTCTGTGTCCCGGAAGAGGTCTAGGTGGGCCAGGGTGTACTCCCGAAGCTCCTCCAGGAAAGAGGCCACCTGGGGAAGGTGGCGGAACTGATCCACTACGGCGCGAAAGAGGCCGTTGACGGCTGCCTCACCCACCTGACGGTCCAGCTCCCTGAGACGGGCCTGGATATCGCGCTCCAGGGCTCGCAGCCGGTCGCCCACCTCGTTGACCATCTCCATGATCTGGCGTTGGCGCTCCTCTATCTGCTTACGCACGAGAGGGTCCAGGGCGGCCATCTCCTCCGGCCCCAGGGGGCGGCCGGCCAGGACGGGGATGACGGCCACGCCCAGGGGGGAGAAGCGGAGCATGAAGCCCGCCCGCTGGGCCTCTTGCTGGGCGGCCTCCATTAGCCGCTGGGCCTCCTGTTGCCCTCCCTCCATCAACTCGCGACGGCGATGCTCATAGTCCTCGCTGGTGAAGGCCCTCCTGACGGCCGTGCGCACCGCCTCCAAAAGGTCCTCCATGACCTGGTGCAGCCGCCTCCCCTCGCCGGCTGGCAGGCGGAGTGCGCGGGGCCGGTCGGGCTCGCGGAAGTTGTAGACGTAGCACCAATCGTCGGGGATGCGTGTCCGTCCCGCCTCCCGCTGGCGCTCGATGGCCCTTTGCACATATGCCTGGATGGCGCTGGTGCGCCCGGTGCCCGTGAGGCCGCTGACGAAGATGTTGTAGCCGGGGCGGTCCACGCTCAGGCCGAACTCCAGGGCCTGGATGGCCCTATCCTGGCCGATGAACTCCTCTAAGGGGGCCACCTCATCGGTGCGGCCAAAGCGGAAGCGGGAGGGGTCTATCCTCAGCCGCAACTGGGAAGGAGGAACGCGAAGACGCTCCATATCGACCATGGCTTTCCTCCTTACTCGCCGGAGCCGAAGGCCCAGCGGTCTATATCTCGCTCATAGCTTAGGATCTCGTCCTCTTGGAAGAAGAGGGCTATCTCCCGCTGGGCCGTCTGGGGGGAATCGGACCCATGGACGAGGTTGTGGGTGATGTCCAGGCCCAGGTCGCCGCGGATGGTGCCAGGGGCTGCCTTTTTGGGGTCGGTGGCCCCCATGGTCTGGCGCACCACTTCTATGGCGTGGGGACCCTCCATCACGCAGGCGATGAGGGGGGCGGAGGTGATGAACCGCACCAGGGATGGGAAAAAGGGCTTTTCGCGGTGCTCGGCGTAGTGGCGGTGGGCCAGGGACTGGTCCAGGCGCATCATTTTCATGGCCACGATGCGCAGGCCTCTGCGCTCCAGTCGCGATATGATCTCCCCTGCTAGGCCCCTTTGTATGGCGTCAGGCTTTATGAGCACCAGGGTTCGCTCCATATTTTGAGCCATGTTACCACCTCCTGACTGCATGGCTCCCCAGACGACTCACACGGCCTCCCGCAGGTAGATGGGCCGTAGCTGCCAAGGGGGCACGCCCTGGCCGATGCGCCAGCGCCTGTAGCCTAGCTCGGCGATGTAGGCGGCGCGGCGCTGGCCCCGCGCCCCCTCCACCACCCTCCCGCCCCGGGCGGCGATGGCCTCCGCCGTCTCCTTAGGGACCTCGCCACAAAAGAGGGCCTGCGGGGGCGCTTGGGCTAGCGCCTCGTCCAGGGTGGAGAGGCGGGGTGGCACCACCTCCTCTCCAGTTGGGGCATAGGCGGCCCAGGCCACCTGCCCCCTCCCCGCCCGGTGGAGGGCCACCACCGGCCGGCCGCACAGAAGGTGAGGGTATGCTTCCGCCTCCAGGCGTCCCACACCCACCACGGGCAGGCCCAGGGCGTAGGCCAGGCCTTGGGCGGCGGCGATGCCCACTCGCAGTCCCATATAGCTGCCGGGGCCCGAGCAGACGAAGATGGCCTGCAGGTCCCCTGGGCGGCGCCCCACCTGCCGCAGGAGGAGATCGATGGACGGCAGGAGCTGCACAGTGTGGGTGCGGCCGCACCGCCAGGAGAGCTCAGCCACCAAGGCGCCATCCTGTGACAGGGCCAGCGATGCCATCTCCGAAGCGGTGTCTATGGCTAGCTCCAACCCCGTCCCTCCAAAGAGGCCAGAAGCTCAGCGCTACGGGGACCCGTGGCTTTAAGAGTGATGCGGCGCGTGCGCTCCCCCGTGATCTCCAGGAAGATGAGGAGGGCGTCTTGGGGCAAGGCCCGCCACGCCCGTTCCGGCCACTCCACCGCCAGGACGCCATCGCCGCAGTACTCGTCCAGGCCCAGGTCCTGGGCCTCCGCTGGCCCCTCCAGACGGTAGAGGTCGGCGTGGTAGAGCTTGATGCGCCCCCGATATTCCCCCAGCAGGACGAAGGACTTGCTGCTGACCCCCTCGCGGATGCCCAGGGCTCGGGCCAGGCCCTGCACCAGTACCGTCTTGCCCGACCCCAGGGGGCCTGAGAGGAGGAGGACGTCGCCTGGCCGCAGGGCCCGGGCCAGACGTTGCCCTAAGCGCCGCGTCTGTTGGGGCCCGCGGGACTCCAGAGTCACCGTCTTCACCGTTGGCGCAAGTGGTTCCATCCCCGTTCCTGAGGGGTCACGTCGTGGCCTCGTTCGTCCAATACCCTTACCCCTTCCCCCTCTATGACGCGGCCGATGACCGTGAGAGGGGGCGTGAGGGAGAGGACGATGTCCTCCCTTCCTACCAGGGCCAACTGGTAGTCCTCGCCCCCGGCGCAGGCCAGGGTCAGGGCCTCCCGGGAGAAGGCTGACCACACCTCCTGGGGGATGGGGATACGGTGGGCCCAGAGCTCGATGCCCACGCCGCTCATGCGGGCCACATGCCCCAGGTCCTGCAAGAGGCCATCAGAGATATCGATGGCACAAGGGATGCCCTTGCGGGCTGCCTCTTGCCCTAGGGCTAGGGGGGGATGGGGGCGCAGGTGAACCCGTACTAGGGGGTCGTCGGCGGGGGCGCCGGCCAGAAGGCGTCGCAGCCCGGCTGCCGACCCCCCCAAGGGCCCGGAGACGGCCACCACATGCCCAGGGCGCGCTCCATCCCTTCTCAGCAGCAGAGGCCCCTCTGGCCCCTCCAGGGCACGGCCCACCAGGGCTACGCCTATGCTCACCTGGGGCGCTTGCACGATGTCGCCACCTGCTAAGGTCACATCGTAGGTACGGGCGCACTCCTCCAGCCCCTGGTATAGGGAGTCGACATGGTCCAGAGGCATATCTGGCGGCAGGGCAAGGGCCACCACCGCCACCTCCGGCACCCCTCCCATGGCCATGATGTCGCTGATATTGACGGCCAGGGCCTTCCACCCCACGTCCTCCCACGGATGACGTCCGGGGAGGAAGTGGACGCCCGACACCAGGCTATCGATGGTGAAAAGGAGAAATCGCCCCTCTGCCCGCCAGACAGCGGCGTCGTCCCCAATGCCCACCAGGAGTCGGGGATGGCCCCCCGTCAGGGCCCGCCTGAGCCTCTCGATGAGCCCGAACTCGCCTATCTCCCGGACTTCCACCGCTTGTCATTATCCCACCGCTGCAATGAGAGCGGGAGGTGACCCAGCTCCTCTCGGCTAGGTATCATGGTGGGGCGGATGCGTATCGCCATCATCTCCGACGTCCACGCTAACTTGGCCGCTCTGGAGGCTGTCCTCCGGGATGCGGAGCAAAGGAAGGCCCTGGACGCCGTATGGTGTCTGGGGGACATGGTGGGCTATGGCCCTCAGCCCCGGGAGTGTCTGGCGCGCCTGCGGGAGGTGGTGTCCGTATGCGTGGTGGGCAATCATGACCTGGCAGCCATCGGCCACCTATCTACCGAGGACTTCAACCCGGATGCCGCCGCTGCCGCCCGCTGGACCGCCCGCCAGCTGGCGGAGGCTGATAGGGAGTATATCTATAGCCTCCCCCAGGTGGTGAGGGAAGGGGATTTTACCCTAGTGCACGGGACCCTGCGGTGGCCGGTCTGGGAGTACCTGTACTCTTATGAGGCGGCCCAGGCCCATCTGCGGCGCCAGCAGACGCCTTTCAGCCTGGTGGGCCATACCCACGTCCCCACGCTAGTGGTGGAGGACGGGCGTTATCCCTACGGCTGCGAGCTCTTCTACCTGGAGGATGGAGCCACCGTGACCTTGGATCCCTCGCGGCGTTTGGTCATCAACCCAGGGGGCGTGGGGCAGCCTCGCGACGGCGACCCCCGCGCATCTTACGCCGTTTACGACGTGGAGCAAGGGACTATCACCATCCACCGTGTGGAGTACGAAATCGAGGCCACGCAGCGGCTTATGATGGAGGCCGGCCTGCCCCGTTGGCTTATCCAGCGCCTGTCCCTGGGCCGTTAGGGCAGTCTCGATGGTGCCCTTCTGGCTCCACGTATACCACGGCATCCTGGACCTGGGGCAGCTCCCTGCGGATGCGCTGTGAGATGCGGCAGGCCAACTCGTGGGCCTCCTTCAGGGAGGCGTCGCCCGGGATATCCAGGGCCACGTCTAGGCAGATCCACGGTCCGGCCTGGCGCATGCGCAGGGAGTGGTAGCGGGCGCCCTTGGCCTCCTCCTGGAGGATACGGCGAACCGCCACCTCCACGGCCACCGCAGGTGCTGCGTCCAGTAGGCCATGGCTGGCCCGCCAACCCAGCCGCACCACGATGAAAAGCATGAGGGAGGCCACCACCAGGGCCCCGGCAGGGTCCAGCCATGGCATGCCCATGGCCGCCCCCAGCAGCCCAGCCATGGCAGCTATCTTGGCCCAGAGGTCGGTGGCGAAGTGGGCGGCGTCAGCCTCCAGGGCGTAGGAGCGATAGGTCATGGCCACCCGTCGCAGATACCGGGACATGACGAAGTCTACCACCATGGTGAGGGCGATGACCCCCAGGCCCAACAGGGGCATCCTCACCTCGTAGCCCAGAGCCAACTTCAGGCCCACCTCCACCACGATGCCTAAGGCCAGCATGGCCAGCAGGCCCATCTGCAACAGGGACGATAGGTTCTCGAACTTGGCATGGCCGTAATGGTGGTTGGCATCAGGTGGCCTGGCGGCCATGGACACCCCCCAGTAGGAGAGAGCGGCAGCTGTCAAGTCGTTGAGGGAGTGGGCAGCGTCACCTAGGACGGCCAAAGAGCCGGTGAGCAAGTAGACCCCCACCTCCACCGACAGCAGCGATAGGGTGACCAGCACAGAGAGAAGGGCGGCCCAGCGCTTCTTGGCCTCCCCTTTCTCGTCCAGTGTCTGTCCCCAGCTAGTGGTCATGGCCTCACCCTGCACGCGTCATTCTAGATGAATGTGCTGGCCCCCTCCAATATGAAATCCACGGCGATAGCCATCAGAAGGATGCCTACCAACCGGGTGAGCAACCTGAGGGCAGCCTCCCCCAGGAGGCGAAATACGAGGTCTGAGCCCATGAAGGCGGCCCAGGACGCAGCCAATACGGCCCCCGCTCCTATCACGGGCACCTCTGGCCCCATGCTCTGGGAGAAGGAGACGGTGGCTGCCAGAGCGCCGGGTCCCACCAGAAGGGGAGTGGCCAGGGGCACCAGGGCTATCCCTAGCATGGCCTCCTCTCCCTTGCCTCCCTGCACCTCGATGCCCTCTCCTCTTTCCACCATGCGATATGCTGGCAAGACCAGGAGGACCCCTGCTGCCACCTGGAAGCTGGAGGGGGATATGCCCAGGAAGTCCAGAACCTCCACCCCACTAAGGCTAAAGATCACCACCAGCACGAAAGCAGCTGCCACGGCGGCGGTGGCCACCGTGGCCTTCTGCCTGGCGCCCATCCCTTGCGTCAGCAGGTGGAAGACCAAGACGTTGCCTAGAGGATCGATGATGGCGAAGAAGGACACTAGGGCGCGGGCCAGGTCACCCCACATGCCGACGCCTTAGGGGGTGCCGGCCGCCGGCGCGGGCTCCTCCTGCGCCTCAGGGTGGAGGGCGGCTGCCAGGACCTCGTCCATGTGGGACACCAGCAACACCTCCATCTGCTGCCTCACCTCCGCTGGCACCTCTTGCAGGTCCTGCTGGTTGTCTCGGGGGATGATGACACGACGGATGCCAGCGCGGTGGGCGGCCAGGACCTTGTCCCTTATGGCCCCCACGGGCAATACCCGACCTCTCAGGGTGATCTCACCTGTCATGGCTATCCCCTTACGCACGGGGCGCCTTGTGACCGCCGATACCAAAGCGGTGGCCATGGTGATGCCCGCCGATGGCCCATCCTTGGGGATGGCCCCTGCCGGCACGTGGATGTGCACGTCGTGTCTTTCGAAGAAGGCGGGGTCGACGCCTAGGGCCTGGGCGCGGCTGCGAGCATATGTCAGGGCCGCCTGCCCCGACTCCTGCATCACCTCCCCCAGCTTGCCGGTGAGGATGAGGCGGCCCTTGCCGGGGACCACCGTCGCCTCCACGTAGAGGATGTCGCCTCCAAAGGGGGTGGCAGCCATGCCTGTGGCCACCCCCACCTCGTCCTCCTCCTCCGCCATCTGCCAGCGGTATCGGGGTGGCCCCAAAAACTCCTGTAAGGAAGCGGCGGTGACCACCACTGGCTCCCCGCGTCCCTCGGCGATGCGCTGCGCCACGCGGCGGCATATGGCCCCTAGCTCCCGTTCCAGCTGCCTGACCCCAGCCTCCCGGGTGTAGGAGCGGATGAGCTCCAGTATGGCCTCATCTGATACCTCTAGCATCCCTTCAGGGATACCGTTCTCCTGGAGCTGGCGTGGGAGGAGGTAGCGGCGGGCTATCTCCAGCTTCTGGCCCTCGGTGTAGCCGGGGATCTCGATGATCTCCATGCGGTCCCGCAAGGCTGGCGGTATGGTGTCCACCACGTTGGCGGTGGTGATGAAGAAGACCTGGGAGAGGTCGAAGGGGACGTCCAAGTAGTGGTCCACGAAGGCATGGTTCTGAGCGGGGTCCAGCACCTCCAGGAGGGCGGCTGCCGGGTCGCCCCGGAAGTCGACGCCCAGCTTATCCACCTCGTCCAACATGAAGAGGGGGTTCTTGGTGCCGGCCCGCCTTATCTCCTGGATGATGCGCCCAGGCAAGGCGCCGACGTAGGTGCGGCGGTGGCCACGGATCTCGGCCTCGTCCCGCACCCCACCCAGGGATATGCGCACGAATCGTCGGCCAAGGGCCCTGGCGATGGACTGTCCCAGGGATGTCTTGCCCACGCCCGGTGGCCCCACGAAACACAGGATGGGCGACCGCGTGTCCCAGCCCTTGAGCTTGCGCACCGCCAAATAGCCCAAGATGCGCTCCTTCACCTGCTCCAGGTCGGCGTGGTCCTCGTCCAGGATCTGGCGGGCACGGGCCATGTCTAAGTTGTCCTCGGTGCGGCGGTCCCAGGGGAGGTCGGCCAGCCACTCCAGGTAGGTGCGGGCCACCTGGTACTCGGGGGACTGGGGAGGGATGGTGCGCAACCGCTCCAGCTCCCGCTCCGCCTCACGGCGGGCCACCTCCGGCAGGTGGGCGGCATCGAGGCGTTCTTTCAGCTCCACCAGCTCCGGTGGCAGCTCCCCCTCCCCCAGCTCCCGCTGGATGGCCCGCAACTGCTCCCGCAGGATGACCTCCCGCTGGCGCCGCTCCAGCTCTGAGCGCACCTTCTGCTGGATCTGGGTGGTCACCTCCAGCACCTCTAGCTCGTGCTCCAGGAGGCGGAGGACGAGGGAGAGGCGTTCCCGCAGGTCTAGGGTCTCCAGCACTTGCTGCCGCTCCTCGGGTCGCAGGGGGAGGTTGGCGGCTACGAAGTCGGCCAGGGGGCCTGGCTCCACGATGCCCGCCGCCATGAGGGCCAGCTCCTTAGGTGCCTGTTCTGACATCTGCACTATCCGTTGGAAGAGCTGGAGGACTTGTCGCTGTAAGGCCTCCACCTCCACGGAGCGCTCCCCTGGCTCCGCTAGCACCTCCACCCGGCCCTTGAGCCACGGCTCCCTCTGCTCCAGGGAGACGAGGCGCACCCGGGCCATCCCTTGGAGGATGGCATGGACTGCCCCCTCAGGGGTCTTGGCCATGCGGGCGATGATGGCGGCAGTCCCAATCTGGTAGATCTCCCCCCGGTATTGGCCGTCTTGGGGGCGCTGGGCGAAGATACCTACTACCTTGCCCACGTTGATGGCGTCGTCGATGGCCTGGACCTCCGGTGGCTCGGTGGCCACCACCGGCACCATCTGGGAAGGGAAAAGGACGTTGGGCCCGCTGGCGATGATGGGGATCACCTCGGGCACCTTCACCACTGCCCGACGGGACGTGACCTCTGTCGACTCCACCTCTCCCCTGCCCCTTACTGGGTCATGATACGCATATGCCTGGTGGCCTTGCGGCGCACCTTCGGCAGAACGATCTCCAGGAAGCCGTCGTTGTATTTCACTTCTACGCTTTCTGGGTCCACATCGGTGGGGAGGGCGAGCTGGCGCTGGAATGCGCCATAGCAGACCTCCACCTGATAATAGACGCGGCCCTGGGGCCCCCTGGGCATCTCCCTCTCCCCACGCACGGTCAGGGAGCGGCCGTCTAAGGTCAGCTCCACCTCTTGGTCGCGGATGCCCGCTACCTCCAGCACCACCACTACTGCGTCCTCCGTCTCATAGATGTCGGCTGGAGGCTCGAAGATGGGGGGGCAGAAGCGGGTGGGTGCGGTGGTGCCCATGAGCTGCTGCCAGGTGCGCTCCATCCTCTCCCGGAATCGCTCCATCTCTTGGAAGAGCTCCTCGTCCAAGCGCATCTTCTCACCTCACCAGGACAGACGTCATGATATCATGTCTTTAGCTCAGGTCTCCCCCTCTGTCCATGGGCACCACTGCCATGCCCACCACCCGGTCCTGGGGGGAGAGTTCCATGATCTTCACGCCTTGGGTGGAGCGCCCCTGGAGGGGCACATCGGCCACCGCAGTGCGCAGGGCCACCCCGTCCTGGGAGAGGATGACCAGCTGGTCGTTGGGGAAGACCAGGCGGGCGGTGGCCAGGGGGCCGGTGCGGGGCCCCGTCTTATAGGTGATGACCCCCTGACCTCCGCGGTGGTGGGTGGGATAATGGGCGATGGGGGTGCGTTTGCCATAGCCGCGGGCGCTGACCACCAGCAGCTCCCCTCCCTGTTCCACCACCTCCATGGCCACCACCTCGTCCCCTGGGGCCAGTCGGATGCCCCTGACCCCTCCCGATTTGCGGGAGGCCAGGCGCAGTTGCTCTACTGGGAAACGGAGGGCCTTGCCTTGGGCGGTGACCAGGATCACCTCCTGGCCGTCGTGGGCGAGGCGGGCCGAGACCAGGCTATCCCCAGGCTCCAGGTCCATGACCACGATGCCCCGGCGCCCGGCAGCGGACAAGGCCGTAAGGGGCGTTCGCTTCACCTCTCCCAACCTGGTGGCTAGGACGAGGTAGTCGTGGTCGGCGCCTTGGGGATGGCGGACCACGGCAGTCACCCTTTCCCCCTGGTCCAGGCCCACGAGGTTTACCAGGGCTTGGCCGCGGCCGTGACGTCCCTCCTCGGGCACCTCGTAGGCCCGCACCTGGAAGCAGCGGCCGCGGTCGGTGAGAAAGAAGAGGTCGTCGCGGGTGTCGGCCACCACTAGGTGGGCTAGGGCGTCGTCATCGCGTGTGCGCATGGAGGTGACCCCTTTCCCGCCGCGCCTCTGGGCCCGGTACGAGGAGAGGGGGACTCGCTTTATGTACCCCCTGGCGGAGAGGACTACCACCACCGTCTGGTGGGGCACCAGGTCCTCTTCGCTCATCTCCTCCGGCTCCTGCTCCAGGATGAGGGTGCGGCGGGGGTCACCATACTGCTTTTTCAGCTCACGCATCTCCTCCTGGATGATGTGGTCCACCTTGCGGGGGTTGGCCAGGAGGTCCTCTAGATAGGCGATCTCCTTGATGACCTCTTCATACTCTTGGCGTAGTTTCTCCCGTTCTAGCCGCGCCAAGCGCCGCAACTGCATGTCCAGGACGGCCTGGGCCTGCCGCTCCGTGAGATGAAAGGGGGGAGCCATAAGGCGACTGCGGGCCTCCTCCGCGGAGGAGGCCTCCCTGATGGTGCGGATGACCTGGTCCAGATGGTCCAGGGCGCGCATAAGCCCCTGCAGGATGTGCTCACGCTCCTGGGCCCGCGCTAGGTCGAACTGGGCACGGCGGCGCACCACCTCCCGCCGGTGCTCCACGAAGGCGGTGAGCATGCCCTTGAGGCCCACGGTGCGGGGCTGGCCTCCCACCAGGGCCAGCATGTTGACGTTGTAGGCCATCTGCATTGGGGTGTGCTTGTAGAGGGCGGCCAGCACCTGGCGGGGGTTGGCGTCCCTCTTGACCTCCACCACGATGCGCAGGCCCTCCCGGTCCGATTCGTCGCGCACGTCGGCGATGCCCTCGATGCGGCGGTCGCGGGCCAGCTCGGCGATGCGGGCCACTAAGGCGGCCTTAGCTACCCGGTAGGGCAACTCCGTGACCACGATCTGATGCCCACGGGCGGTGGGCTCGATGCGGGCGCGGGCCTGCATCACGATGCGCCCCCGTCCCTCAGCGTAGGCGCGGGCGATGGCGTCTTCCCGACGCTCCACTCGATGGCCATCGCCGGCGATGGCCTTCACCTTCTCGTAGCGGAAGACGATGCCCCCCGTGGGGAAGTCGGGGCCGCGCACGATGCGGGCCAGCTCCTCGGTGGTGGCATCGGGGTGGTCGATGAGGTAGGATACAGCCTCACAGATCTCGCCCAGGTTATGGGGGGGTATGTCTGTGGCCATACCCACAGCGATGCCTGAGGCCCCGTTGACCAGGAGGTTGGGCAGCCGTGTGGGCAGGACCGTGGGCTCCCTGAGGGTGTCATCGAAGTTAGGTACGAAGTCCACCGTCTCCTTCTCGATGTCCGCCAGCATCTCCTCGGCGATGGGGGCGAGGCGGGCTTCCGTATAGCGCATGGCGGCGGGGGGGTCGTCGTCGATGGAGCCGAAGTTGCCTTGTCCGTCCACCAGGGGGTAACGCATGGTGAAGGGCTGGGCCATGCGCACCATGGCCTCGTATACTGGGTCGTCGCCATGGGGGTGGTACTTGCCCAACACCTCCCCCACGATGCGGGCGCTCTTCTTGAAAGGCTGGCCAGGGCGGAGCCCCAGCTCCCACATGACGTATAGGATGCGTCTTTGCACGGGCTTGAGGCCATCGCGCACATCGGGCAACGCCCTAGAGACGATGACGCTCATGGCGTAATCGAGATAGGCTGCCCGCATCTCATCCTCGATGCGTACAGGCCGTACCTCGCGGGCGATGCGCTCCAGGGTCATAGGCTCCTCGGGTGATTGGGATGTTATCCTACGACTCCATCATAAGGGCTAAGGAGGGGGGAGTCCAACGTCCTCCGCCACGGCGGCGCAGGCGGCCACAAAGGCTCGGAAGAGGGGGGCGGCATGGGCCAGGGGCGCGGCTTTGGGCCCCTCCGCCCGCATCTCTGGTCGCTCGGGATGCCACTGCACACCTACTGCCCATGGGTGTCCCTCCAGCTGCACTGCCTCCACCAGCCCATCGGGGGAGAGGGCCAGGGGGCGGAGGCCAGGAGCTAACCCCTCGGGGGTCACTGCCTGGTGATGACGAGAGTTGACCAAGAGGGACTGGGTGCCATAGAGGGCCGCGAGGAGCCCTTCAGTCAGCACCACCAGGTGCCAGGACGAGGCGCCTCCCTCCTCTGCCTCATGGCCCTCCACATGCTGCAAAAGCCTCCCCCCTAGGGCCACGTTCAGCAGCTGATGCCCCCGGCAGATGCCCAGGATGGGGATCCCCCGTCGCAAGGCCTCCCGCAGAAGGGCCAGCTCATGGCGGTCTCGCTCCCGATTGGGGGGCTGGGTGCGGGGGTGCCGGGGCTGCCCGTAAAGGGCAGGGTCCACGTCCACCCCACCGGTGATGAGGAGCCCTTGCACCCCCAAAAGGCCCTGTCCGGGGGGCAGGCGCACTGGCTCCCCGCCGGCGTGGGCTATGCTTTCTTCATAGTGGCGGAACCGCTCACCCACCGGCGCTCGCCACAGGGGGATGCCTATGCGGGGCTTTCGACTCATTGCTTCTCCTCCTCATCAGCGGATAAGACGTCGCCTCATCAGGACCAGGGCTAGGAAGTAAAACAGCAGGGCGACGACGCACACCCAGGCCAGGTCCCAGGCCGCCTCCCAGCTCACCCGGCCTGTCACCAGGGCCCGGTGGACCTGGGCCACGTGGGCCGCTGGCACCCACCAGGCCGCCTTCTGCACCCATCCCGGCATCTGCTCCAGGGGGAAGAAGGCCCCCGAAAGCCAGAACTGGGGGGTGATGTAAACAGCGAAGAAGTAGTTGAGAGAGCTGATGGAGCGGGCTACCGTTGTGTAACATAGAGCTACAGAGCCGAACAGGGCCCCAGATGCCACGGCCATGGCTGGCACCAGGACGGCCCACGCCGACTCCACAGCGTTGAACGCTGTAATAACTATGAGGATGTACACGCTGGAGATGACGCCCCGGGTGGCCGCCCACATGATCTCGCCGGTGGTCACATCGTCCACAGAGAGAGGGGTGGCTAGGACGGCATCGAAGGTGCGCAGGTTCTCCATGCGGAAGTAGGAGCCCCATCCCGCTTCAGCGGAGGCTGCCCACATGGGGTAAACGGCCAGGAGGCCTGGGGCTACGAACTTCAGGTAGCTCTCCGCCTCTTGCAGCTCCACGAATCCTCCCAGCCCCAGTCCTAGTGCCACCAGGGTTACCACGGGCTCCACCAGCCCCCAGATGGCCTCCGACCACCAGATGTTTAAGAAGACATCGCGGTTGCGCTGCCACATGCGTAGGGCGCGGTAGGACACCTCTGGTCTGGGCAGGGCAATGGTCATTCCACAAGCGCCCTCCCCGTCAGGCGCAAGAAGACGTCCTCTAAGTTAGCCCGCCGGTACACCACTTGCATCCCCATCCCCCGCATTGCCGCGGGATCGAGTCCATCGGGGCGGCGCAGGTAGAGGTAGACCACATCCTCCGTCTCCTCCACCTCCACACCGCTGGTGCGGGCAGCGAGGGCGCACAGATATCTCCTCTCCTTGGGGGTGGGAGAGCGGACCTCTACCACCTCCCTTCCAGCGTAGGCCTCTATTAGCTCCCGTGGGCTGCCTTCGGCCAGGATGCGCCCCTGGTGGAGGATGATGAGGCGGTCACACAGCTGTTCGGCCTCCTCCATGTAATGGGTGGTGAGGAGCATGGTGATGCCCTGGCTCTGCAGCTGGCGCAGCTTCTGCCAGACTAGATGTCGCGCTTGAGGGTCCAGCCCAGCCGTGGGCTCGTCCAGGATGAGGAGGCGAGGGGCGTTGATGAGGGCGCGGGCGATGATGAGCCGCCGCCGCAGCCCTCCGGAGAGGGAGTCGATGCGGGCGTTCTCCCGCTCCTTTAGGTGGAAGAGCTGTAGGACCTCCTCAATGCGTTCCTCGGCCAACTTTCGGGGCAGGTCGAAGTAGCGGCTGTAGACGAGGAGGTTTTGGCGTACCGTCAGCTCGGGGTCCAGGTTATCATGCTGGGGCACCAGGCCCAAACGAGCCCTTATGCGACGGCCGTAGCGGGAGACATCCAGGCCGTCCACCAGCAGCTCTCCGCCGCTGGGCGGGGAGAGACCGGCCACCATGCGGATGGTGGTGGTCTTGCCGGCCCCATTAGGGCCTAGGATGCCAAAGACCTCCCCCTCCTCCACTTGGAAGGAGATGCCGTCCACAGCCACTACGGAGCCGAAGGATTTGCGAAGGCCCCGTGCCACCACCAGGGTCCCCATCCCAATTGCATGATATCAGGGTGGAACTAGCCCAGCTCGTCGTCGGGGGCCTCTTCGTCTTCGGGCTCCGCCACATCCGCCAGGTCCAGCCCTAGCTGCTCGGCATCGGCCAGGCGGTTGCGGGCCCGCTCCCACTCCCCCTCCTCGGCCTCCTCTAGGAGCTCCTCGTCCAGGATGGGCTCCCCTTCGGCATGGTATACAAGGGTGGGGCGGACATAGGGGCGGAAGGGCTCCCCTTCCGTCTCTGGCGGGAAGGATAGCTTGCCCGCCTGGCTTGGATCCTGGTACACCTCGCGGATGAAGACCCGTACGTCTCCTGTATCGGTGATCTGGCTTACAGCTGCCACATAGCGGTTACCGCCCTGCATCAGGCGCAGGAGGCGCTGGGCCAGGCGCGGCTCCACCTCCCCCAGGTAGTGGCCCTCAGGCCACTCCACCACCAGAGAGTCCTCCTTGGGGCGCAGGAACACCTCGTCGCCGGCCGAGAGCTGGGCGGCCAGCTCGCGGTTGGGGCGCAAAAGGGTGGTAATGCCCGTCTTGCCTGTCTCCTCGATGAACATATCAGGGGGGAGCTTGCGGGCCCGTTTCGCCCCCTCCGGCCTCCCTTCGGCTTCCAGGATGGCCAGGCGGGACAGGTTGCGACGGGCGATGACGTTGTTGGGGTCTAGCTCCAAGGCCTTGGCGTAGGCCTCCCGCGCCTCCTTATAGCGACCCAGCTCCAGCAGGGCCTTGCCTAGACGGTTATGGGCCTCCACATCATTGGGGAAGGCCTCCACGATGGCCTCGTTTACGCGCACTGCCTCCTCCCATCGCTCGTTGCGGGCCAGGCGCACCGCTAGCTCCGTCATCTGCCGTCGCAGGGATTCCCTCCCCGCCAGCTCATCCGTCATCGCTTCATCACCTCACCTTTTCATGCCGCCTCCACACCACATGCGAAGAAATATTTTAAGGGCAAGGGGGAGCGTGGAGGCAAGGGGTGCTGCTTGCTTGGTAGAATGGGAATAGGTCATGACGGTTAGGGTCCGTTTCCCTCCTTCTCCCACCGGGGAGCCGCACGTGGGCAACCTGCGCACCGCCCTCTTCAACTGGCTTTTTGCCCGCCACCATGGGGGCGTCTTCATCCTCCGTATCGAGGATACGGACCGCGAACGTCAGGTGCCGGGGGCGGTAGAGGCCATCATGGACGCCCTCCTCTGGCTGGGCTTGTCATGGGATGAGGGCCCCCATCCTCAGGACCCGTCGCGGGATGTGGGGCCCTTCGGGCCGTATGTGCAGTCTCGCCGTCTCGAGCTTTATCAGCGTCACGCGCGTCTGTTGGTGGAGGCCGGCCACGCCTACTATTGCTACTGCTCCCCTGAGCGGCTAGAGCGGGTGCGGCAGGAGATGATGCGTAGAAGGCTCCCGCCTCGCTACGACCGACATTGTCGCGACCTGAGCCAGGAGGAGAGGCAGGCCCTGGAGGCCAGTGGCGTCACGCCGGTGGTGCGCTTCAAGACCCCCCTCTCCGGGGAGACATCCTTCCACGACCTCATCCGCGGCCAGATCACGGTGCGCAATGAGACGCTGGACGACTTTGTGCTCCTAAAGTCTGATGGCTATCCCGTCTATCACCTGGCCAGCGTGGTGGACGATCACTTCATGCGCGTAAGCCACGTCTTGCGGGGGGAGGAGTGGATCCCCTCCACCCCCAGGCACGTGCTGCTGTATGAGGCCTTCGGTTGGGAGCCTCCCAAGTTCGCTCACCTCCCCATCATCTTGGGCCCAGACCGTGCCAAGCTCTCCAAGCGCCACGGTGACACCTCCGTGCGGGAACTGCGGGAGCGGGGCTATCTGCCAGAGGCCCTCTTCAACTTCCTAGGCCTCTTGGGCTGGTCCTTGGACGATCACACCGAGATCATCTCTCGGGAGACCTTCATCCGCCATTTCGATCTGGACCGGGTATCCCCCAGCCCGGCCATCTTCAACCGTGAGAAGCTGGACTGGATGAACGGCGTCTATATCCGCTCCTTGTCCTCCCAGGAGCTGGCACAACGCCTTAAGCCCTACCTGGCCCGTGCCCTAGGCCCTGTGGACGATGAGCTCCTCCTGCGGGCTACGCCCCTCCTGCAGGAGCGTATCCGTACCTTGGCCGAGGCGGTGGAGATGGCTGCCTTCCTCTTCCTGCCTGGGGAGGTGGAGTTCTCCCTGCAGGACCTCTTAGGCAAGCGGTTCGCCGACTCTCCCCAGGAGGCGGCGCGGGCTTTGGCGGCGGCCATCGAAGGCTTGGAAACATTGGCCTCCTGGGATGCCCAGGCCCTAGAGGCCCTTTTGCGCCCTATGGCCCAAAAGCTGGGCCTCAAGACGGGGGACTTCTTCATGCTCCTACGGGTGGCGGTCACGGGCCGCACCGTCTCTCCTCCCTTGTTCCAGAGCATGGAGCTGGTGGGCAAGGAGCGCACCCTCCTGCGTCTGCGCTCCGCCGTGGCTCGCCTTCAGCCATACGTTTCGGCCTCATAACTTGTCAGCGGGGCTTGACGGAGCTATAATTATCTACGCTGAGATGCAAGGTGTGTGTGAGGGGTGGTGATGTTTCCTTGCGTCCAGTCCCCTTTGGCTTAGGCACAGAGCCTCAGGGCGCTTTAGGCGTCGGTCAGAAAAGGGATGGCTTAGTGTCGGTAACCATCCCCACCCGCAACGCCGCCGCCACTCTGGGGCGGTGCTTGGAGTCGGTGCGTCGGCAGGCGTATAAGGCGGTGGAGGTGTTGGTGGTGGATGGTGGGTCCTGTGATGGCACCCAAGAGGTAGCGGCGGCGTATGGGGCGACGGTGGTGGAGGTGAAGGGTGGGCTGCTAGCCGCCCGCATCGCCGGCGCCCAGATGGCTCGTGGGGAGTATGTCCTGCTGCTGGATGCCGACCAGGTATTAGCGCCCGGGGCCCTAGAGAGGGCGGTGGCCATGGCAGAGCAGGGGGGTTACGACATGCTAGTCCTGGAGGAGGTGTCCCTACCTCCGCGCAACTTTTGGCAGAAGCTCTTTGCCGCCCACCGCCGCCTCATCCATTTCTATCTCGATGAGAAGGCTCTGGACCCCATTAAGGGCACCGTCCTGCCCCGCTTCTTCCGTCGCCGTCTGTTGTTGGAGGCGATGGATGCCATACCCGAGGGGCTACGCAAGGAGGTGGTGCATCACGATCATGCCATCATCTACCTGGAGGCCCGGCGGCTCTCCTCCAAGGTAGGGATCCTGCCACGGGCCGTGTTCCACCAGGAGCCTGCCAGCCTGAGGGAGATAGTGGCCCGCAACTTCCGCTACGGCCGTAGCCTGGCCGCCCTAGAGGGGCCCAATCCCTATTCTCGTCTGGTGCGGCGGCGGGACGGCTACATCTGGCCTCGTGGCTTGGCCTGGCGCCATCTACCCCTGGTGGTGCAGTCGGCCCTCCTTCTCACCATGTTGAAGGCCATACAACAGGCCGGGCTCTTGTGGGAGAAGGCACGACGGGCTGCCTTGGCAAGGCCGCTAAGGTTAAGGGGGTGATGAGGATGACTTTCGTGGTCACCGTAGGTCGGGGGTCCATGGATCTTTATTCCCGCAAGTTGGCCCAGCACCTGCGGGTGCCCAAGTTCTTCTCCGACATCTACCAGCGGGTGGCGGAACAGTTCAACGTGCCACTTTTCAGCTGCGCTTCCCTGCGCAGCCTGTGGGAAGACATGCGCTTCCTGTGCGCCCTTAAGCGGCTGGGGGATGCGGTGCACTTTCCCAATCACCATATGGGCCGCTATGCCCTCTTCCTGGGGCGGCCCTACATCATCACTGTCCACGATCTCATCCGGTACTTTGACCTAAGGGGCCGCACCGTCCTCATCCACCGCCCCAACCTGCGCGACCGGATATATCTGAGCCTCGACTACGCAGGGATCCGCCGTGCTCCGGCCATCATCGCCATCTCGCACACCACTAAGCGCGATCTGGTGCGGCATTTAGGCATACCCGAGGAGCGCATATTCGTGGTTTATCATGGTGTTGACCATGACCTCTTCCGGCCAGTGGAGGAGAGGCCTATAGACGAGCCCTACATCTTGTTTGTGGGCTCGGAGCATCCCCGCAAGAACCTCTTCACCCTTCTCAAGGCCTTCAAACTCCTGAAGGGAATGGACAGGCGTTTCCGTCACCTCAAGCTAGTAAAGGTGGGGGCAGCGGGGGGTGGTGAGGCCCCCTTCCGTGAGCGCACCCTCAAGGCCATAGCCCAACTGGGGCTGGACGGGGATGTGGTCTTCGCCGGCGTGGTGTCCGATGAAGAGCTGCCCGCCTATTATTCGGGCGCCGAGTGCCTCGTCTTCCCATCCCTTTATGAGGGGTTTGGTTTCCCCGTGTTGGAGGCCATGGCCTCTGGGTGTCCTGTAATCGTCAGCAGCGCTGGGTCCCTGCCAGAGGTGGCCGGTGACGCCGCCCTGGTGGTGGAGCCTCTCGATGCCCGGGCCCTGGCCGAGGCGATGCATGCGCTGCTCACAGACGGGTCGCTGCGGCGCCGTCTCGTCCAGCAAGGGCTCAAGCGCGCCTCTCAATTCACCTGGGAGAAAGCGGCGCGGGAGACAGAGGCCGTCTACCAACAGGTGGAGGCCAAGGCGGCCTAGCTGCGACCTAGCAGATGGTGGAGGGCCTCCTCCAGCCGCGGGAACCGGAATTGGAAGCCAGAGTCTAGCAACCTCTTTGGCAGGGCGCGCTGACCAGAAAGGAGGGTCTCCTGGGCCATCTCCCCCAGGGCCAGGCGCAGAAGGAACCCAGGGACGCGGAGGAAGGCCGGACGCCCCAGTACCCGGCCCAAAGTTTGCGCCAGCTCGGCGAAGGTTACCGGTTCAGGTGAGGTAACGTTGAAGGGCCCCGTCAGCTCTTCCTTCTCCAGAAGCCAGAGGAAGGCGGCCACCACGTCGTCTAGGGCCACCCAGCTCACGTACTGCTGCCCGCTCCCCACTGGCCCTCCCAGCCCTAGGCGGAAGATGGGCAAAAGGCGGGCCAAGGCGCCGCCCCGAGCGCTTAAGACCACCCCCATGCGCGCCAGGACCACTCGCACCCCCATCTCATGGGCAGCCATGGCTGCTGCCTCCCACTCCTGGCATACCCGGGCCAGGAAGCCTTGCCCCGGCCCCGCCTCCTCGGTGATGGGCTCATGGCCGCGAGGGCCGTAATAGCCCACAGCTGAGGCCGATATGAAGACGCGGGGCCGCTGTGGAGCCTCCTTCATGGCCCGGACTAACATGGCCGCCCCCACCACCCGGCTGCGGTGAATGCGCTCCTTCGCCTGGCGCGTCCACCGCTGGCCGATATTCTCCCCCGCTAGGTGTATTACGGCCTCCACCCCCTCTAACGCCCGCCAGTCCATCTGCTCTACAAGGGGGTCGAAGTAGTATTCCCCAGCCTCAGCACGGGGGTTTCGACGCACCAGCCGAATGATCTCGTGCCCCTGAGCCGCCAGAGCAGGCGCCAAAGCGGAGCCGATAAGGCCTGTGGCCCCGGTCATGGCGATGCGCATCTTGCCACCCCCAGAAGTCTACCGACGGGGAGGTACCTCTACTTCCTCGTATAGCTTCTTCTTAAGAGCCTCCCGCGGCGGGTCCACGAAGATGGCCCCCCAGTTGCAAACGTCCTCGCACAGCCGGCAACCCGTGCACCTTCGCTCAATGACGGTGGCTACGCCGAAGAAGTCGCTTACCCGCTCCCCAGAGGTGTCCAAATATAGGGCCTCGAAGGGGCAGATGTTGATGCATTGCTCGCATCCAGAGCCGATGCAGTTCTCCTCGATAACGTACGCCCGCGGCCACTCCCGCCGAGGGAACCCCTTGCAGATGTCCCCCTCCTCGTCGGCTATGCACTCCACGGGGCACACCACGCCACAGGCGCCGCAGTCGATACACTTCGCGGGGTCGATGACGTGAAGCTTGTTGCGCTGTCCCGAGATGGCCTCAGTGGGACATCGCTTAGTGCAGGCCGTGCACCCTATGCACCAGTCCAGGATCTTGTAGGCCATCTCTGCCCCTCCGTTCTAGTCTATCCCCTCAGTGGGGCATGGGCAAGTTGCTCCATCTCTAACTTCTCAAATGATGCCCCGCTCCTGGAGGACACGCTTGGTGGCGATGCCGATATCAGCAGGGCTATCCACCACCACTGCCCCCGCCTGGGCCAGGGCCCGCTTCTTGGCCTGGGCGGTGCCCGCCTCACCTACGATGATGGCCCCGGCATGGCCCATGCGCCGACCCGGGGGGGCGGTGGCGCCAGCCACGAAGGCGATGACCGGCTTCTCCAGGCCCGACGCGATGAACTCGGCCACCTCTTGCTCGAAGGTGCCCCCGATCTCCCCTACCAGCACTATGGCCTTGGTCTCCGGGTCCTGGGCGAAGAGGCGCATGGCCTCCACCGGGGGGGTACCCACGATGGGGTCGCCCCCCACACCCACGCAGGTGCTCTGCCCTATCCCCAGGGCCGTAAGCTGGGCCACCGCCTCATAGACCAGGGTGCCGGAGCGAGAGACGACTCCTACTGGCCCGGGCATGAACACGTCCCCGGGCATTATGCCCACCCGTGCTTGACCAGGGGTGATGACCCCTGGACAGTTGGGGCCGATGAGGCGGATGCCCGAGCCGCGCAGAAAACGGCGCACCCGCACCATGTCCAGAACCGGTATCCCCTCTGTGATGCACACAATAAGGGGAATCTCGCAGTAGGCAGCTTCCAGGATGGCGTCGGCAGCGGCCGGGGCAGGGACGAAGATGAGGGCACAATTGGCGTCCGTCTGGGACACCGCCTCTTTCACGGTATCGAAGATGGGCACGTGGTCCAACATCTCGCCGCCGCGGCCAGGGGTCACACCGGCTACCACCTTGGTCCCGTACTCGATGCAACGGCGGGTCTGGAAAGAGCCTTCCCTTCCTGTGATCCCCTGCACCACCACCTTGGTGTTGCGGTCCACCAGGATGCTCATGCCTTCCTCCTCTTTCGCCCTTGGGCCTGCCGCGACTTATTGAGGTGTCTCAAGGCGGTCCCTCTCAGGCCAAGGCGCCACGGGCGGCGGCCACCGCCTTCTCGGCTGCCTCCCCCAAATGGCGGGCCCGAATGACAGGAAGGCCCGATTGGGCCAGGATTCGCTCCCCCGCCTCCAGGTTGGTGCCGGCCAGTCGCACCACTACCGGCACCCTCACCTCCACCTCTTGGTAGGCGCGCACGATCCCCTCGGCGATGACGTCCACCCGGGCCATGCCGCCAAAGA
The DNA here is from genome assembly GCA_032249735.1 of Dehalococcoidia bacterium. Lineage (GTDB taxonomy): Bacteria > Chloroflexota > Dehalococcoidia > SM23-28-2 > HRBIN24 > JAVVHA01. The sequence continues at coordinate 44,472 of JAVVHA010000006.1, forward strand.
TGTTGATAAGGATGGCTCGCACCCGCTCGTCGGATGTAAGGATGCGGAAGGAGTTGACCACCCGCTCCACATTATTGACGGTGCCGATATCCAGGAAGTTGGCAGGCTCTCCCCCTGCCAGTTTGATGGCGTCCATGGTGGCCATTGCCAGCCCTGCCCCGTTGACCACGCATCCTATATCGCCGGAGAGGCGGACATAGTTGCTGATGCCCATCTGCTGGGCCTGCACCTCTAGAGGATCCTCCTCGTGGGGGTCCCGAAGGGCGGCCACCTCAGGGTGGCGGAAGAGGGCGTTATCGTCGAAGTTCACCTTGGCGTCGGCGGCTAGGAGGCGTCCCTCCTCGGTGACCACCAGGGGGTTGACCTCCACCAGGGAGCAGTCCTTCTCCACGAAAAGTCTGTACATGCCGGCCATGGCTGTCACCGCCTCCTTGAGGGCCTCGCCGTGGAGGCCTATGGCCAGGCCCAGTTGGCGGCCCATGAAGGGCTGGAAGCCCACGGCCGGGTCCACTGGCAAGCGGTGGATGCGCTCTGGGCTCTGGGCGGCTACCTCTTCTATATCCACGCCGCCGGCATCGGAGGCCATGAGGATGGGCATGGCTAGGGAGTTGTCCAGGACGACGCTCAGGTAGAGCTCGCGCGTAGGGCGTAGGGCCTCTTCTACAAGGACCATGCGCACCAGTCGGCCCTCGGGCCCTGTCTGGTGGGTCACCAGGCGACGGCCCAGCATCTGGGCGGCCGCCTCGTAGGCCTCGGCAGGGGTGTTGGCCAGGCGGATGCCGCCAGCCTTTCCCCGGCCCCCGGCGTGGATTTGGGCCTTGACAGCCACGGCGGTGCCAAGCTCACGGGCGATCTCCGCTGCCTCCTCAGGCGAGCTGGCCTCGCGACCTCGGGGCACAGGCACCCCGTGTTGCTCCAGCAGTCTCTTGGCTTGGTACTCGTGGATCTTCACCGCCTACCTCCAGGAAGGGGGATGGCAGAACACACGGGCAACATTACCATACCACATCTGCAGGGATGGGGAAACGCAGTCCCCAGCGGGGGCAGCACCACATGCTCAAGCCCTTTCAGAGGCCCTTCTGCCACGGCTCTCGTCCAGGACCTCCCCGTGCCCTTGGGCGGGGGAGATGGGAAAGCAGACCCTGCTGCCGTCGGGGAGGTGGGCCACCGTCGCCTCCACCCCGAAGACCGCCTGCAGGAGCTGTGGGCTCAGTACCTCCTCTGGCGGGCCCACGGCAGCGCACTCTCCCTGGTGGAGGACCACCAGACGATGGCAATGTCGGGATGCCAGCCATAGGTCGTGGATGGCAATGGCGACAGCGGCGCCCTCTTGGCAGAGACGTCGGAGGAGGTCCAACACCTCCATCTGGTGGCGATAGTCCAGGTGGGAGGTGGGCTCGTCCAGCAGCAGAACCCTGGGGCGCCTGACCAGGACGAAGGCGAGCCAGGCCCGTTGGCTCTCGCCGCCGGAGATGGTCGAGAGCCGCTGGTGTGCCAGCCCCTGCAGCGCACACAGTTCCAGGACATCGTTCACCGCCCTGGACGCTACGTGGGAGGGCAGATGTCCCAAAGGCAGAAGGCCTCTTCTCGCCAGCTCATGCACCGTCAGGTCCTCGTAGGAGGAGCGCACCTGAGGCAGATAGCCTATCTCTCGGGCTACCTCACGGGCCGAAAGGGATTGTAGGTTCCTGCCCCTCAGGAGGATGACCCCTCGCTGGGGCCGGACGATCCCCGCCAGGGCCCGCAGGAGGGTGGTCTTGCCGGCGCCATTGGGCCCGACGATGCCTATTAGCTCGCCTGGCTGCAGGTCCAGCTCGTCCAGGCGCAGGACGACCCGGCCACCCCAGGACACCTCTAGGCCGCGGACTATGAGTATGGGGTTGTCCGCCATGTGGCCCTCCACGCTACCCAGGCCAGAACGGGCAGGCCAACGGAAGCCGTCACCGTGCCCAGAGGCATCTCCGCTCCCGGCAGGACGGAACGGGAGAGCACATCGGCTGCCAGGACTAGGATAGCACCCAACAAGGCCGAACCTGGCACCAGGGAGGCGTAGCTGTGTCGCCACAGACGCCGCGCCCCCTGGGCGCAGGCCAGCCCCAGCAACGGCACGGCTCCCGCCACCCAGGTGGCTGGCCCCACCAAGAGGGCGGCCGCGGCCACGGCCGCTCCTCTGGTGAGGGCGGGCGAGAACCCCAACGAGCGGGCCACCTCATCGCCCAAGGCCAGGGCATCCAGGGGCCGCACCAAGAAGGGCACCGCCGCCAAGGCCGCTGCCAGGTACATGGCCAGGACCGCCGCCTCATCCCATCCCCTGCCGGCGAGGGAGCCGCCTAGGAAGGCGAGGGATGGGGCAAAGAGGAACCCAGCGGAGGTGAGGATGGCCAACACCAGCACCGCCCATAGGTAACTCAGCCCTACCCCGATAAGGGCTACCCCCGCGCCGGAGACGATGCCACGCCCGGCCAGGACTGTCGGTGGCGCTGCCCCCAGCAGGGCGCCCACGGTGCCTAAGGCCATAGCCACAGCTGGGCCTAAGTCCAGGGCGGCCACGGCCATGGCTGCCGAGGCCAATAGCGCCCCCCCTGATACGCCCATGAGATGGGGGTCGGCCAGGGGATTACCGGTGGCCCCCTGCAACACGGAGGCAGCCGCTGCCAGGGATGCCCCCGTCAGGATGGCCAGCACCGCCCGGGGGAGCCGCAGCTCCACCACCAATTGGCGGGCAAGGGCGTCGTCGCCCAAAATGCCCGCCCATACCCGCCCAGGCGATAGGGGCATGGCCCCCAAGCAGAGTTCCAGGGCGAAGGCGGTCACCGATAGCGCGGCCAGGGTCCAATAAAGCCAGATGCGCGTGGCCCCTCTGGCCACCACCCGTGGCCCCACCCTTATGGCACTCCCTCCAAGGCCTGTTTTAGTTGCTTAGCTGCCTCCACCACCCGGGGCCCAGGCGCTTGCGCGAATATGACAGGGTCGAGCTCTACCACCCGCCCTGAGCGCACCGCCCGTAAGGCCCCGAACCCCGGGAGGCGAGGGAGGAGCTGGGACAGCCGCGGTGCCGGTGGGGGCGCTGGGGTGATGGTCAGCACCACGTCCGGGTCGAGGTTGCTGGCCGTCTCGGCGCTTATTTGGGAGAAGCCTGGGAAGGGGCCCGTCTGGGGTAGCTCAGCAGCTACATTCTGGGCTCCCAGGAACTGGACGATGGAGCCCACATACGCATCGTTGCGGGCAGCATAAACGTTACCCTGGGCATCGGCGATGATGGCCAGCACCCGCGGTCTTTTGGCCGCCAGGCTGCCCCGCAGTGTCTCCAGCTCCCTTTCCAACCTGGCAGCTGCCTCCTCACCGGCGTCGCGACGACCGATGGCCTGGCCCACCAGCCGCAAGGCGCGGGGGACGTCCTCCACCCGCTCGATACCCACCATCAGCACTGGCACACCTAGCGTTTCCAGCCTTTGGACCAGGCCACGTTGCAAGACGCTGTCTGCCAGGATGAGGTCGGGGTTGTAGGAGGCGAGGCGCTCCAGGCTGGGGGAGTAGGACGAGCCGACGCTTGGGAGCTCCAGCGCCTCCGGCGGGTAGGTGACTCCATCCGTCCTGACCACGGACTTGCCGCCCACCATATAAAGCAGCTCTATGGCGGTGGGGCTGATGGCTGCCACCCGCTCTGGCGCCGGCGGGGGCTGCACACGCCGTCCCATGAAGTCGGTGAGCACTGTCGGCTGGGTGGGGCGGGACGGCGTTGGCGAGGCGGGGGCCGACTCTCCACGGGCAGCCCAGAGGTGGGCAAAAGCCACCAATACCGCTACCCCCGCCATGAAGGTAGCGCGTCTAAGGCTCAGGGTCATCATAGCTGCCTCGTTGGGGGGTGTTGTCCCTCTCCCTTTCAAGATAGCATGGGGCTCTTCTGGCGCAAGGTCACTTGGCTACCCTTTCCAGGAGAAGGGGGACGCAGGCCCGTTCCCTAGGCCCAGATTGGTCATCATGGGGGTGTAATATGCCCTTAGTGGCGCCTTGTCCCATGGCGACGGTGGGCTGTATAATGGCTCCTACCCGACCCGATGGTGTCAGGGCAGCGGGCAGTCCGAGGACGAGGGAACATGGTATGAAGTTCGGCCTTTTCTATGAGTTGCAGCTCCCCAAGCCCTACGATGCCGACCAGTGGCATGATGACCAGGAGCATCGCATCGTCAAGGAGGCGCTGGAGCAGATCGAGCTGGCGGACAGGCTCGGCTTCGACTACGTCTTCATCGTCGAGCACCACTTCCTTGAAGAGTACTCTCACTCGTCAGCGCCGGAGGTGTTCCTCGCGGCGGCCAGCCAGCGCACTAAGAACATACGGCTGGGCCACGGCATCGTCCTCATGCCCCCGCCCTATAACCACCCGGCGCGGGTGGCCGAACGCATCGCCATGCTGGACCTGGTATCTGACGGCCGGGTGGAGTTCGGCACGGGCGAGTCCTCCTCCGAGATGGAGATGGGGGGCTTTGGGGTGCGGCGCGAGGAGAAGAAGGCCATGTGGGAGGAGGCCACCCGTGAGTGCCTGCGCATGATGACGGAGATGCCCTATCCAGGCTACGAGGGCACTTACTTCGCCATGCCCTCCCGCAACGTTATCCCCAAGCCTTTGCAAAAACCTCACCCGCCGGTGTGGGTAGCCGCTGCCCGCCGCGAGACCACCATGGTGGCAGCGCGACTGGGCGTCGGCTCCCTCGGGTTCAGCTTCGAGACGGCCGATGAGGCGAGGGAGCGGGTGGAGGAGTATTATCGCCTCATCCGTGAAGAGTGTTTCCCCATTGGCAAGGCCATCAACCCTGCTCTGGCCGTGCTCTCTGTCCTCTCCTGCTTCGACAGCGAAGAGGAGGCCATCGCCAAGGGGCTGGAGGGGGCCCAGTTCTTCTCCTACTCCCTGGGCTACTACTACAGCCCCTTCACCGGTGGCGCCCACAAGCCGGGGCGCGTCCACCTGTACCGCCAGTTCAGGGACACGCCGCCTGAGCAGCGGTGGGGCGCCCTGGCCGAATGGTTTCGGGGGTTCGCTGGCTATCGCGGGGGCTTCGGTGAGGAGCCCCAGGACGAGGTAGGGCGCGCCCTCTGGCGGGCGGCTCAACGGGGCGGCTGCATCGGCACGCCCGAGTTCATCCGCGAGACGCTCCTGCGCTATGAGGAGGCCCACCTGGACGTGATGCTGTTCGTGGCCCAGTGTGGCGCCCGCAAGCACGAGGACATCATGGACTCCCTGTACCGATTTGGCACCAAGGTGCTGCCCGAGTTCAAGGAGCGGCATGAGCAGCACCAGCGGTGGCGACGCCAGCAACTGGCACCCGTTGACTATCCCATCGTCTCTTCCATATGATGCGGCCGTGGCGGGCAAGGTAGACCGCATCCAGGACCCGGAGCTACGCGCATCGCTGCAGGCGGCTCAGGAGTCCCTGCGCAAGGGGGACTACCGTGATGTGGTGCGGCGCTCAGCCGAGGCCTTCCTGGAGCTAGTGCGCCGCAGGCCAGAGCTGCTGGAGGGGCAGGAGGGCATCAGGAGGCTCTTTATGTTTCCCCGCTTGGGGGTAGATCTGGCCGTCTCCCCTGGCAGCCCTCCCACCCTTAAGTGGGAGCGAGAGCGCTTCAGCTTCTCCGAGGCGGTGACCTACCTGGAGTTCGCCACGGAACAGCTTTTGCAGGCAGGCATGTGAAGGGGGGAGCCTATGGGCGAAGAGGAGCTCCTGGTCACGCGGGTGCAGTCGCGGTCCAGCGGCGTGCCGGGCCGCTCGCTGAATAGCGCCCGTAACCACCATTTCGTCATCGATGAGCCAGCCTATGCAGGGGGGCCAGGGGAGGAGATCACTCCTGCCGAGGCCTTTCTAGCGGGGATTTCGGGCTGTGGTGTCCTTCTGGTGGAGGCCTTCGCTCGCCACTGGGGGGTGCCCTTGACGCTGGTGGAGGTGGACATCGAAGGCGTGCGCCACCCAGAGACGCCCCAGGAGTTTCAGCGGGTGGACATGCGCTTCCGCCTTCACGGTGTAAACGAGGATGAGGCCCGGCGGCTGGTAGAGAGGTATCAGGGGCGTTGCCCGCTCTACCGCGCTTTGGCAGCGGCGACCCAGGTGAACATTGAGATAGAAGCCGTGCCCGCTCAGAAGCTGTAGCTCACTCCCCAAGCATCGCCCGACGGCGGGCTTACGTTCTGCCGAGGGAGGCATCCTCTGGCCTGGCCAGGGTAGATGGCGTCGAGGGAGAGTGGTCAGCGCCTCTGCCCCTCGATGGCGTTTATCCAACCCTGCCTGCCGAACACTACTAGCCGGTATTCCGTGCCATCGCTGGTGGAGACAGCGATGGAGTTGGGGAATACCGGCAGGATGTTGAGGAACTTGGTCCAGCACTTGCGCACGCCTACGACCCTTTCTAGAGGTATCTCCGCCACGTCCCTCTGGACGTTGAAGGCGTGGGGCTCGAATATCAGGCGGCGGTTGGTGAGATAGAGGCGCCCGCCCACTGCCTCCCAGCCGCGCTGTAGATTAGCGCGCCCATCTTTGATAACCGTCTCCCCGGGAAGAAGAGGTGTCCTGGGCTGTCGCATGCTGACCTCCTGCGCCTCAGGGATGTTCTCTCCCCTCCACTCCTCTGCCGTAGATAGCCGCTTCCCAAGTATTATTCCAACCCCCAGAGTATTGCAGGACTTGCTGAGCGTTTCAATCCCCGGCCGGAGGGAGGTGGCCTTTTTTCGGACAGATGGGCTGTCCAGCCTCATGGCGGCAGCGGTCGCTCTCGGTATCAGCCCCTTCCCCGTCATGTGGAGGGTGGATGAGGGTGGGACCGGCGCTACGCAGGAGGTTTTGGTGCCGGGGGTGGGGCTCGAACCCACACGCCGGGAGACCGGCAGCGGATTTTAAGTCCGCCGCGTCTGCCGATTCCGCCACCCCGGCACTAGGGCCTAGGCAGGCCCCTTCTCCATGTTAGCATGGTCGGCGTCACGGAGGGCGCCTCAGGGCGCGGCGCACCTTGCCGTCTAGAGGCCTGCCCACTAGCTCCTCGGCGAACCAGGAGACCTCCACCAAGGCGTGCAGGTCCACGCCCGTGCGTATGCCCATGGCCTCGGCCATGGCCACCAGGTCCTCGGTGGCCACGTTGCCTGAGGCCCCTGGCGCGTAGGGGCATCCCCCCAGGCCACCCACAGAGCCATCGAACTGGGTAGCCCCTGCCTGCATAGCCGCCACCACGTTAGCGAGGGCCACCCCGCGCGTGTCGTGGAAATGGAGGCGTAGCTCCACCCCTGGCACTTCCTTAAGGAAGCGGGAGACCAGCTCGTAGACCTGACGAGGGTTGGCCACCCCAATGGTGTCCCCAAGGCTCACGGCGTAGGCCCCCAGGCGGCGCAAGGCCTGGCCCAAAGAGATGACCACGTCGGCGTCCACCTTGCCCTCATAAGGGCAGCCGAAGGCTGTGGATATGTAGCCGGCCCAGGGAAGGCCTGCATCCTTGGCCAAGGCAGCTATCTGGGCGATCTGGGCCAGGGTCTCCTCGATAGTGGCATTGAGGTTGGCCCGGTTGTGGGACTGGGATGCCGACACCACAGTGGCCAGCTCGTCCACGCCGGCGGCCACGGCCCTCTGGGCGCCCTTTAGGTTGGGGACCAGGCCAATATACGTCACCCCAGGGTGGCGGCGCAGGGAGGCCATGACCTCCTCGGCGTTGGCCATCTGGGGCACCGCCCTGGGGTGGACGAAGGAGACTGCCTCTATGCGCCTGAGACCTGTCTGGGCGAGCCTCTCGATGAGGGCCACCTTCCCCTCCACAGGTATGGGGCGGGCCTCGTTCTGAAGGCCATCGCGAGGCCCCACCTCGGTGATGACGATGCTCTCAGGCCACTTCACGGCTCCTCACCCCCTAATGGGGCCAGCTCTACCAGCACCTGGCCTTCCTCCACCTGCTGGCCCTCACGACAGCGGACTCGCCACACCCGCCCCGAGACGGGGGCCTCCACGTTATGCTCCATCTTCATGGCCTCTATTATCACAAGCACCTGGTGGGCTTGCACCACGTCCCCCTCGCGGGCCATGACGCGGATGACGGTGCCGTTGAGGGGGGCGCGTAGGTCGTGGCCGAGGCGGTGCTTAAGCCCTGCTGTGGCTGCCCGGCGCGCGGGGTCGGGCCAGCGGAAGAGGAACGAGCGGTCGCCTATGGTCACCCAGAGACCCCGGCCCAGGGCCTCCACCTGGGCGGTGTAGGTGCTCCCCTCCCCCTCCACCACCACCTGGCCCGGCCGAGGAGATGAGAGGCGGGCCCGCAGCTTGTGTTCGCCCAGGGCTAGCGTCCACCACCCTTCCCATTCCCGCTGGGCTTCCAAGGTGAGCTCCTCTCCTGCGTGCTCCATGACAAGGTGCATCCGTCCCCCCACTCGCCAGGGGCCTAAGGCCAGCCAGGGGTCGTGAAAGCCCAGGGCGCCAGTGGCCAAGGCCGCCAAGAGGGCCAGCAAGGCCTCTGCAGGGGGCGCCAGAAAGGTTGCCATATCCAGCCCCTCCACCATGTCTACCGTCACCGACCCCGTCTGGACGGCAGGGTGGCGGAGGACGGCCTGAAGGAAGGCCAGATTGCTCTGGACTCCATCGAGTCGGTAATGGGATAGGGCCCAGGCCATGCGTATCAGAGCCTGCTGGCGATCGCTCCCCCAGGCCAACACCTTGGCCAACAAGGGGTCGTAATATGGGGACACCTCCACCCCCTCATAGATCCCCACATCGTGGCGGATGTTCTCCCCTTGCGGGGGCCGGAAGACGTGGATACGTCCGCTACGGGGCAAGAAGCCCCGCAGGGGGTCCTCGGCGTAGATGCGGCATTCGATGGCGTGCCCCCGTATCCGCAAATCCTCCTGGTGAAGAGGTAATGGCTCGCCGGTGGCGATGGCTAGCTGCATGGCCACCAGGTCCAGCCCGGTCACCATCTCGGTGACGCCGTGCTCCACCTGCAGGCGCGTGTTCATCTCCAGGAAGTAGAAGCGGCCCTGGCTGTCCACCAGGAACTCCACCGTCCCCAGGTTGCGGTACCCTATGGCCCTGGCGATAGCCGTGGCCGCCTCCCCGAGGCGATGGCGTAGCCCTTCGTCCACCGAGGGGGAGGGGGCTTCCTCCATGACCTTCTGGTGGCGGCGCTGCAGGGAACAGTCCCTCTCCCCCAGGTGGATGACGTGGCCATGGGCATCGGCAGCTATCTGCACCTCGATGTGGCGGGCGCCGGCGATGGCCCGTTCCAGGAGGAGGCGGCCGTCGCCGAAGGCCCCCTGGGCCTCACGACGGGCGCTTTCGAGGGCCTGGGGTAGCTCTTCGAGGCGGCCTACTAACCGCATGCCCCGGCCTCCGCCCCCAGCGGCGGCCTTCACCATGATGGGGAAGCCCAGCTCCTGGGCCGCCCGCAATAGGTCCTCGTCGCGTTGCAGGTGGTCGTCGTAGCCGGGTATGACGGGTATGCCCAGGGAGGATACAAGGCGACGGGCGGCGGCCTTGTCGGCCATGGCCCGCATGGCCTGGGGCGGAGGCCCAACGAAGACGATGCCGGCCTCCTGGCAGGCCTGGGCTAGCTCTGGGTTCTCGGCCAGAAGGCCATAGCCGGGGTGCAAGGCCTCTGCCCCTGTGCGCCGGGCGGCCTCCAGGATGGCCCGGATGTTGAGGTAGCTCTCCTGGGCAGGTGGCGGGCCGATGAGCACTGCCTCATCGGCCTCCATGGTGTGCAAGGCCTGCCTATCGGCCTCCGAATAGACGGCTACCGTGCGGATCCCCAGGGCCCGGCAGGTGCGGATGATGCGGACAGCTATCTCGCCGCGGTTGGCGATGAGGACCTTCCTAAACATGGCGCCACCTGGGGGCCCGCTTCTCCAGGAAGGCCTGGACCCCCTCCTTCCCCTCCTCCCCAGCTCGCAGCTGGGCGATGAGGCGAGAGGTATACTCGTCCACCTGGGGCGATGGGTCGGCAGCGACGCGGGCTACCAGCTCCTTACATGCGGCCTGGGCCTGTGGCCCTCCCTGCAAGATGGCCCGCACTGTTTCCGCCACGGCGGCGTCCAGCTCCGCTGGGGGGACTATCCGATAGAGGAGGCCCAACTCATAAGCGCGGCGCGCCGAGATGGGCTCGCCGGTGAGGAAAAGGCGTCGGGCCCAGGCCGGGCCTATCTTCTCGATGACGTAAGGGGAGATGGTGGCTGGGGCCAGCCCCAGGCGCACCTCGGTGAAGGCGAACTGGGCATCCTCGGCAGCGATGGCCAGGTCGGCGGCGGCTATAAGCCCCACTCCCCCGCCGTAGGCCCCGCCTTGCACACGCGCTACCACCGGGCGGGGGAAGGTGGCCACCAGCCTGAGCATGGAGGCCAGGGCTAGAGCATCACGTCGGTTCTCCTCCTCGCTCCAGGAGGCGGCCCGACGCATCCACTCCAAGTCGGCGCCAGCGCAGAAGGTGGGCCCCTCCCCCTGCAGCACTACCACCCTCAGCCCCTCCTGGTCTCGCAGGGCCATGAAGGCCTGGGCCAGGAGGGCTATGACCTCCTCATTGAAGGCGTTGCGGACCTCCGGTCGGCACAGGGTGACCGTGGCCACTGGACCATCGCGGCTCACCTGGACGGCGCTCATGGCTACATCCTGAACACACCGAAGCTAGGTTCGGGGATGGGAGCATTGAGGGACATGCTTATGCCCAAGGCCAGGGCCTGGCGCGTCTCCAGAGGGTCGAGGATGCCATCGTCCCACAGGCGGGCGGTGCTGTAATAGGCGTTGCCCTCCTCCTCGTACTTCTGGAGGATGGGGCGCATGAACTCCTCCTGCTCCTTGGGGCTCATGTCCTTACCCTGGGCGCGTAAGTTGTCCAGGCGGACCGTGAGGAGGACTTGGGCTGCCTGTTGCCCTCCCATGACCGAGATCCGGGCGTTGGGCCACATCCAGAGGAGGCGAGGCGCATAGGCCCGGCCGCACATAGCGTAGTTGCCGGCACCGAAGGACCCGCCGATGATGACGGTGAACTTGGGCACCTGGGCACAGGCCACGGCGGTGACCATCTTGGCCCCATGCTTGGCGATCCCTTCGTGCTCGTAGCGCTTGCCCACCATGAAGCCGGTGATGTTCTGCAGGAAGATGAGGGGGATCTTGCGCTGGGCGCATAGCTCGATGAAGTGGGCCCCCTTAACGGAGCTCTCCGAGAAGAGGATACCATTGTTGGCCACTATGCCCACCGGGTATCCCATGATGCGGCCAAACCCGCACACCAAAGTGGTGCCGTAGTTGGCCTTGAACTCCTGGAAGCGGCTGCCGTCCACCAGCCGGGCGATGACCTCTCGCACGTTGAAGCTTTGGCGCAGATCTGAGGGGACGATGCCGTATATCTCCTCGGGGTCGTAGAGGGGGGGCTCAGGAGGGGTCACTGGCCAGGGGATGTGCTTCTGGGCCTGGCCCAGGTTGGCCACCACGCTGCGGCAGATGGCCAGGGCCTCCTCATCGCTCTGGGCGTAGTGGTCAGCCACGCCGGAGATGTAGGTGTGGACGTAGGCCCCGCCCAGCTCTTCGGCGGAGACCTCCTCGCCGGTGGCTGCCTTCACCAGGGGCGGGCCGCCGATGAAGATGTTGCCCGTGCCCTGGACGATAATGGCCTCATCGCTCATGGCCGGGACATAGGCCCCGCCGGCAGTGCATGGCCCCATCACCACGGCGATCTGGGGTATGCCCTGGGCCGACATGCGCGCCTGGTTATAGAAGATGCGCCCGAAGTGGTCACGGTCGGGGAAGACCTCCGCCTGCAGGGGGAGGAAGGCACCCCCGGAGTCCACCAAGTAAATGCAGGGGAGGCGGTTCTGTTCGGCTATCTCCTGGGCCCGGAGGTGCTTCTTGACGGTGATGGGATAGTATGTGCCCCCCTTCACTGTGGCGTCGTTGGCTACGATGACCACCTCTCGCCCACATACCCGGCCGATGCCGGTAACGATGCCTGCCCCAGGGGCCTCATCCCCATACATCCCCCAGGCAGCCAGAGGGGAGAGCTCCAGGAAGGCCGTGCCGGGATCTAGGAGACGTTCGATGCGCTCCCTGGCGGTGAGCTTGCCGCGGGCGCGATGGCGGCGTATCTGCTCCTCTCCCCCTCCTCGCCGCACCAGCTCCAGCCTGTGCCGCAGCTCGGCCACCAGATGGCGCATGCGGGCCATGTTCTCTTGAAAGCGGTGATCGCGCACGTCCACGCTGGTGGGCAAGATGGGCACCTGCCCTCCTTCCAGGACGCGGTCCAGGGCGGCGTCCTGTCTTTCCATAGCCTGCATCTTTCGCCCTGAGCAGTCACATTATCAGACCCCGCGGCCGGTGGAGGCAAGGTGGGTATAGTGAAGCCTGCTCTTAGGCCTTAAGATGGTGAGAAGAACAAGGCTAGGAGGGGGCTATGGAGTTCGGTGTCCAGAGTAGCCAGGCCAATGCCAGCTGGCAGGATCTCCATGACCTGTGGCGGGAGCTGGACCGCAACTCCCGCTTTACGTCCCTTTGGGTGGTAGACCATTTCGTCACCGGCTTCGGCACGGCCTTCAACGCCTATGGCCCGCACCTTGAGGGGTGGACGTTGCTTGCTGCTCTGGCCTATGCCACCTCGCGGGTGCGGGTGGGCGTCCTGGTAAGTGGGGTGACATATCGGCACCCAGCGGTGCTTGCCAAGATGGCCACCACCGTCGACCACATCTCGGGTGGGCGTCTCAACTTCGGCATAGGGGCTGCCTGGCATGAGTTCGAGCACCGCTGCTACGGCATACCCTTCCCGCCGGTGCGTGAACGCATGGACCGGCTGGAGGAGGCCTTGCATATGATAAAGCTCCTATGGACCAGCGGCCAGCAGCCTGTGAGCTGGAAGGGGCGCTACTACCAGCTGGAGGGCGCCCCATACAACCCACCCAACGTCCAGCAGCCCCACCCACCCATCTACGTGGGAGGAGGGGGTGAGAGGCGGACCCTGCGCATAGCTGCCCAGTACGCGGATGCCATGAACGTGTTCGGCTCCCCACAAGAGGTGGCCCGTAAGGTGGAGGTGCTGCATCGGCACTGCCAAGAGGTAGGGCGGGACCCCTCCCAGATCCGCATCACCGTCACCATGCCCTTCCTGCCCACCGAGGACGAGGAGCGCATTGGCCGCATGGTCTCAGGTATGGCCGCCTACCAGGGCATAACGCAGGAGGAGGCCCGTCAGCGCATTCTGGCCGGCTCCTTCTCCCAAATGCGGGAGCACCTGGCCCGCTATGTCGAGCTAGGTGTGCACGAGGTCTACCTGCAGCCCTTCGTCCGCCTCCACCCCCAGCCCTTCCTCCTCTTCTCCGAGGAGGTCATCGCCCACTTCTCCTGACCCCGGGAAGGCCTTATGGGGGGGAGGCTCCCGGTAGTAAGATGGGAGCTGAGATGAAGGGAATGAAGGGGGTTGCCGCCCAGGACGGGAGACGGCAGCTCGTCGTTCCAGTGGTAGGGATGACGTGTGCTGCCTGCGTCAGGCGGGTGGAGAGGGCCCTTAGGCGCCTGCCCGGGGTGGAGGAGGCCTCGGTCAACCTGGCGGCGGCCAAGGCGGCGGTGGTGGTCCGCCCCGCGGTGGGGCTAAGGCAGATAGAAGAGGCGGTACGTGAGGCGGGGTACCATGTGCCCCTGGCCACCGTCCGCTTCCTAGTGGTGGGCGCGACACGCGAAGGCGATTGGGAGCGCATACAGGAATCCCTAGGAAGCATGGACGGGGTAGCGGATGTGGAGGTGAACGGGGACACCTCGGTGGTCACCGTGCGTTATCTGCAGGATATGGCCTCCCCTGGGGCCATGAAGAGGATGTTGCGGGCCCTCGGCTACCAGGTGGAGGAGCTGGGCGAGGGGGAGACGGCCCTTGACCGGGAGAGATGGGCGCGCCAAGAGGAGGTGCGCCGCCAGCTCATCAACCTCATAACTGTGGTACCCCTAGCTGTTTTGGTGATGTTGGGCTCCTTCCGCGACATGTGGGCCCTGCAAGGGGTGGTGCCGGCGGTCTTGGCCAACAAGTGGGTCCTCATGGCCCTGACAACCCCCATACTGGTGGGGCCGGCCCGTCAGTTCTTCGTCAGCAGCTACAACGGCCTACGCCATGGTGTAGCTGACATGAACCTCCTCTATGCCACGGGCATAGGCTCGGCATACCTTATAGCGGTCATCAACACCGTCTGGCCTGAGGCCGGCTTCGGCGGGGAGCGGGCGGTGTTCTATGAGTCGGCGGCCTTTCTCACCACCTTCATCGTCCTTGGGAGGTATTTGGAAGCCCTCACCCGTGGCCGGACCTCGGAGGCCATAAGACGGCTCATGCGCCTGCAGCCGCGGCGGGCCCATGTCCTTAGGGATGGCCAGGAAGTGGAGGTCCCCATTGATGAGCTGGAGGTGGGAGATACATGCCTGGTGCGGCCCGGGGAGGCAGTGCCTGTGGATGGGGTGGTGGTGGAAGGCTATTCGGTGGTGGACGAGTCCATCATGACTGGTGAGAGCATGCCGGTGGAGAAGGGGCCCGGCGATGCGGTTCTGGGCGGCACTATAAACCGGACGGGGGCCTTCAAGATGCGGGCCACCCGCGTGGGCAGGGAGACGGTCTTGTCCCAGATGATCCGGCTGGTGGAGGAGGCGCAAGGGAGACGAGCCCCTATCCAACGGCTGGCCGACTGGGTGGCGGGCCATTTCATCCTGGGGGTACACGCCTTAGCTCTGTTGACCTTCCTCTTCTGGTTCTTCGTGGGCTACCAGCGGTGGTTCCAGCCCCAGACTCGCCTCTTGCTGGGGGCGGGGGAGCTAGCCCAGATGGGCGCCTTTGGCTTCGCTTTCCTAGTCTCGGTGACGGTGCTGGTCATCTCCTGCCCGTGCGCTGTGGGCCTGGCCACGCCTGCGGCCATGATGGCCGGCTCGGGCATCGCTGCCACCCGGGGAATCCTCTTCAGGGGGGCCGACGCTATAGAGGCGTCGGCCAGAGTGCAGGCAGTGGTATTGGACAAGACGGGTACCCTCACCGTCGGCTCTCCCTCCGTCACGGAGGTGGTGGCCGTCCCAGGTGCGACCCCCGAGGAGGTGTTACGTTGGGCGGCCATCAGCGAGAGGTCGTCGGAGCATCCTCTGGCAGCGGCTATTATCCGGGAGGCCCGCACCCGGGGTTTGGACGTGCCCGAGCCTGATGGCTTCCAGGCCCTGCCTGGGCAAGGGGTGGAGGCCACATATGGAGGGCATCGGGTGGTCCTGGGCAATCGCTCCCTCATGATGGACGCAGGAGTGGACCCATCTGCCCTGGAGGACCAAGCCCGGCGATTGGAGGAGGATGGCAATACGGTGATGTTTGTGGGCGTGGATGGAAGGCTTTTAGGGCTGGTGGCCGCGGCCGATACCCTCAAGCCCACCTCCTTTGAAGCGGTGCAGGAGCTGAAGCGCATGGGCCTTCAGGTCTTCCTTCTCACCGGCGATAATTGGCGCACGGCGCAAGCGGTGGCGCAGCGCCTGGGCATAGAAGAGGTGCTGGCGGAGGTGAGGCCCCAGGACAAGGTGGAGAAGGTGAAGGAGCTGCAGGCCCAGGGCCTGCGCGTGGCCATGGTGGGCGATGGCATCAACGATGCCCCAGCCCTGGCCCAGGCGGATGTAGGGATGGCCCTGGGCTCGGGCGCTGACGTGGCCAAGGAGACGGGCCATGTCATCCTGGTGAGGGACGATCCTCGCGATGTGGTGACTGCCATCCGCATAGCCCGCTTCACCATGAGGAAGGTGAAGGAGAACCTGGCCTGGGCCTTCATCTACAACGTTGTTACCATCCCCATCGCGGCCGGCGTCCTCTATCCCCTCACCGGGCGGCTGGTGGGGCCGGAGGTGGCCGCCCTGCTCATGGCCCTCAGCTCCCTCTCGGTGACCCTCAACTCGGCCACTATGCGGGCCTGGCGGCCGCCATCGTGGGGCCCTTCTCCATCACCAGCTGCTATGCCCCTTGCTAGGGGGGAGCTCTGAGATGGGCTGGGCGCTGGTGTGGGCTGTGGCCTTGGCAGGGGGGATGGCCTTCCTCTTGGCCACCCTGCCGGGCGATTATACGTGGGCAGCCCGCTTGGGGGGCGCGGCCTGGGTGGCCTTTTTGCTCCTCATCATCCTCTCGCCCATCATACCGCCTCTGCTGGTGCGCAGGCGCCGTGGTGGCCGGTAACGCCTTGGGCATGTCAGCCGCTAGGGCCAGCTGCTATCATACGCTTGGGAACGCTAGTCATGGCCTCTTGGAGGTGGGAGGATGGTCAAGGACCCTGTATGTGGCATGGAAGTGGAGCCCCAGACGGCCCCTGCCTCCACCATATACGCTGGCCACGTATATTACTTCTGCGGTGAGGGGTGCAAGAACAAGTTCCAGCAGGACCCAGGGCGATATATTCTGAAAGGCCACCGCTAACGCTTTACATAGGGGATTCAGGGGGCGGCGTCAGCGTTCGGGCGCCGTTCAGTTGGGCCTCCCCGAAGCTCGAGGCCTTTGGAGGTCACGGCTCTCTCTTAGAGAGAAGTCTATAGATAGCTGTGTCGTCGGAAAGGTAGAGGGAGCCGGCGGGACCCTGCTTGACGTCCAGCGAACAGGGGTAGCCGGTATCGATGGGGTCCACCGTCCTCCGCAGACCGTTACGTAACTCCTCCAGTTGTGGTGCGGGGACGCGTAGGAGGGTCTTTAGACTCCAAGAACAGAAGAGGAGGTCGCCCCGGAAGGGGAGGGCATCTGACCAGTAGACGGTCATACCTGTGGGGACGGTGGCTACGGGGCCCGAATCGTATACAGGGTCTATAAACCTCGGGTCTCGGGCCAGGCCGAAAACCACCGGCCACCCGTAATTGCCCCCGGCCACGATGATGTTCAGCTCGTCGTGGCCGCGGGGACCATCGCCGCCGCTGGGCCCGTTATCGCTCGCCCAAAGCTCGCCGGTGCCAGGGTGGAAGGCGATGCCGAAGACGTTACGCAGGCCATAGGCGAAGACGGGTGAGCCTGGGAAGGGGTTGTCAGGGGGCACTGAGCCATCGGGGGCCAAGCGCAGGAGGGTGCCCTCCAGGGTGGTTGGGTCCTGGGCCATGTGGCGGGCCTCCGCGTCCCCTAAGGTGACATAAAGCATGCCATCGGGTCCAAAGGCAAGGCGCCCCCCATTGTGACAACACCTACGGCCTGTGGGAAGACCATCGATGATCACGTCCTGCTGTACGGCCGAGTTCCCCTCCAGACGGAAGCGCACTACCCTTTGGCTGGCCGGCCGACCTTGGTCATCGGGCACCGTGTAGAAGGCGTAAAGGTATGGCTTCTGGGGGAACTGGGGGTGGAGGGCAAGGCCCAAGAGCCCATGCTCGGAGTAGCCAGGAGGGCGGGCCACCGACAGGGTGGCGACGGGCGTCTCCAGAAGGCGCCCATTAGAATCTATGACTCGAATACGACCCGTCACCTCGGCGAAGAAGAGACGGCCATCGGGGGAGGGGGCCAGGGCCACGGGCATCTGCAGCCCCCTCACCACCACCTCCAGCACCGGATGGCTTATGGGGGTAGAGGTGATGGTGGGCATGGGTTCAGATTCCGGGCCCCCGTCGCCGCAGGCGCTCCAGGCCATTAGCAGGGCCAGGGCCCAGGTTGCCCTCCTTAGGAGGCCCATGGCTTCCCGTGGTGCCCACGCACCAGACGCCAGTTGACAGCAGCCATGGCCATCATCACGGCGGCGATGAGCCCCAGGACGAGCACGATGCCAGGAGGGCCGGCGAGGGCATCCAGGAGGTCAGTGAGGGCACCCATGAATATCACAGGTGCCAGCGAGAGGGACTGGGCCACCATCGCCTGGGTGGTGAATATGCGCCCTCGCATATGGCTGGGGGCCCGCTCATGCAGCACCGTCTGGGCGGGGGCGTTGAGGAAAGCATAGCTTAGGCCCAGAGGGCCAGCGAAGACCATGGTAAGGGACTGGAGAAGGGAGAGGCCCAACAACTTCTCGGGGTTCAAGGGCCCTGAAGCCCGACGCATAAAGGCCGCCAAGGGCTCCACCATGGCCAGCAGGACTAGGCAAAGGGCAATGCCTACCATCCCGGCAGGGACCAGCCTCTCCTTGCCGAACCGCCTGGCTGCCCAGGGCAGCACCCGTAGCCCTACTAGAGCTCCCACCCCTGTGGGGGCGAAGACGAAGGCGGCGTTACTGGGAGAGATGTGCAGCACGTCCTTCATGTACCTGGGCATAAGCGTCACGAAAAGCAGGACAAGGGCGTTGCCCACCGTTAGCTGCGCCAAGGCCACGGCCGATGGTCGGTCGCGGGCCAGAAGACCCAGAGCTTGCCTGAGCTCCCCAGGGATGGCCCTCAGGCGACCGTTTCCTCCCCCACCGCCCAGGCGCATCAGGGGCGAGAACCAAAAAGCGGAGGCGGCGAACATGCCGCTGCCCACCAAGAACATGGCCTCCCTCCCCACCGAGCCTCCCAGCTTTAGAACGGTGGGAGCCAAAAAGACCAGCCCCACCAGCTGGGAGCCAATGATGGTGAAGTTGTAGAGGCTGTTGGCGCTTACTAGCTGCTCCTTAGTGACCACCGATGGTATAAGGGCCATGACAGCGGGATTGAATAGCAGGTTGCCAGTGGAGAAGAAGAGGGCCAGCGGGTATAAAGCCCATACGTGGCGGTAACCCAAAGCCAGCAGAACGCAGGTCACGGCCCTCAACACGTTGGCGGCCAACACCACCTTCCCCTTGGCCCAGCGGTCCATCAGCGCGGCCACCAAGGGGCCCAAGACCAAGGTGGGCATGACCAGAGTGATGATGAGCAAGCTGGTCTGGGTGCTGGAGCCCGTGGCCTCTAGCACTACGATGAGCATAGTGAAGAGCAGAGCGTTGTAGGCTGTGTGCGCTAGGCCGGAGCCTACCCATAGGGCCAGGAAGCGGCGGTCCCTGAGCAAGGGTGGAGCCCGCCCCACGGGTACTACGGTGGCGCCATCAAAACTCATGACCCCCGCTGCTCTCCTTGGGGCTGCGCGCCAACACGCGGCGCAAGCGGCGCTCTAGTTGGCTAGGGCTCAAAAGGATACGGCGCCCACACCCCAGGCAGCGCAGCCCGATGTCTGCACCAGTGCGCACCACCTCCCAGCGGTCGCTCCCGCAAGGGTGGGGCTTGCGCAGCTGCACGACGTCACCCACCTCCAGCATGGCCTTGGGTGCTGCTGGCCTTCTGTCTCGCCCTCTCGATCTCGTCCCGCAAGGCCTGGGCGCGACGGCGAACGGCCTGGGGTTCCAGGGGACGGCCCTCAGCATACAGCACGCGGCGGGCGGCCACCACTATGAGCCCTCCCCCCTCCCTATCCAGGCCAGCCGCCACCGCCGCCTCCAGGTCACCACCCTGGGGCCCCACCCCTGGGACGAGAAGGGGCATATCGGGACACAGGCGGCGCACTGCTGCGATGTCGTCGGGGGCGGTGGCGCCCACCACCAGCCCAGCGTTGCCCCTGTCTAGGGCCCGCACCATATCGGCCACCACCAGGAAGAAGGGGCGGCCGTCGGCCGTAGGGAGGGCCTGCAGATGCCCAGCACCAGGGTTGGACCCCCGACACCATACGAAGACCCCCTTGTCCTGGTACTCCAGGAAGGGCTCGAGGGCATCGGGGCCCCCATAGGGGTTGACGGTGATGGCGTCGAAGCCGTAGACCTCCAATAGGGCACGGGCATATAGGCGTGCCACATGGGGCACGTCCCCCCGCTTGGCATCGGCGATGACGGGGACCGATGGCGGCACGGGGGCGATGGCCTCTAGCAGCACGTTCATGCCGCCCGGCCCCAGCACCTCGAAGAAGGCGAGGTTCACCTTGTAGCAGCAGACTATGTCACAGGTGGCCTCGATAACGGCTTGTAGAAAGGAAGGTATATGGCGCCCTTCCAGCATCTGGGGATCGGGGTCCAGACCGATGCATAGGAGGCTGCCGTGGCGCCTCTGGGCCTCCCGCAGACGGTCACGAAAGGACATGCTCATCCCTCCCCCGTCGTGAGGCGATGATAGTTTTAGGTGGGGCCATGGGTCAAGGTAAGCAGTGGCAGGTGGCGTTGTTGCCAGGGGCTCTAGACATCAGGGGGAAGGTGTGCGTAGCCATCGACGTCCTACGGGCTTCTTCCACGGTAGTGACGGCCCTGGCCCTGGGGGCCCAAGAGGTGGTGCCTGCGGCATCCCTGAGGCGGGCTCGCTCCTTGGCCCGCCGCTCGGGCTACCTCCTTTGTGGGGAGAGAGGGGGTCTGCCACCGCCGCGCTTTCACCTGGGCAACTCGCCAGCTCAGCTGCGGCCAGAGGTGGTGGGAGGCAAGGGCCTGGTCCTCACTACTAGCAACGGTACCCGCCTTCTGGCCTCCCTGGCGGAGGCCAAGGGCGTCCTCGTGGGGTGTCTCCTCAACCGGGAAGCGGTGGCCCGTGCCGCCCTGGCCGTGGATGGCCCTGTGGCCCTAGTCTGTGCTGGCGAGGGAGGGGGGAGACGCTTGGCCCTTGAGGACGTGATAGGAGCAGGGGCCATCCTGGACGCTGCCCTTTCCCTAGAGCCCAGCTTGATACTAGACGATAGTGCGCGGTTGGCCCGCTGGGCCTTCCTGGCCTGCCGGGACGACCTAGCGGGGGCCCTGGCGAACACCCAACACGGCCTCTACCTCTTATCATTGGGCTTGCGGGACGATGTAAACTTCTGTGCCCGCCTGGATGTGTGGGATGTGGTCCCCAGAATGGAGGCTCGGGGCCCCAACATAGCTGTCCTTCGTCCTTGACGCCTCCTCTGCCCTGTCCTAGGCTTTGGGTGAGATGCGAGCTGAGATCATCTCCGTAGGGACGGAGCTCCTGCTGGGGGAAATCCAGGACACCAACTCCCACTTTCTCGCCTCACGCCTGCCGGCTATGGGCATTGACCTCTACTACATCACCGTGGTGGGGGACAACCTGGAGCGGCTGAAGGAGGTCATCGGCCGCGCCTACGGACGCTCCGACCTGGTCCTCATCACTGGTGGCCTAGGCCCCACGGATGACGATGTGACGCGGGAGGCCATCGCGGCGGTGTTGGGGGAGGAGCCCCAGGTGGATGCGGCCCTGGCCCAGCAGCTGCGCCAGTTCTTCGCCTCCCGTGGCATCTCCTTCCCCGAGAGGAACTTGAAGCAGGCGTGGCTCATCCCTTCCGCCGTGCCCATACCCAACCCTTGGGGTACGGCCCCCGGCTGGTGGGTGGAGAAGGAGGGCCGCATCATCGTCGCCATGCCTGGCCCCCCGGCGGAGATGACGCGCATGTGGGAGGAGGAGGTGGCCCCTAGGCTCCGCCAGCGCGGGCGCGGTGAAGTGCTCGTATCCCGCACCTTGAAGACCTTAGGCCTGGGGGAGGGGCATGTGGACGAGCTTCTGGGGGAGCTGACCCGTTCCCGCAACCCCACGGTGGCTGTCTATGCCCGGGCTGACGGGATACACGTAAGGCTGGCGGCCAAGGCCTCTGGGGTGGAGGAAGCGCAGTCGCTTATCGCCCCGTTGGAGGAGGAAGTGCGGCGTCGCTTAGGCCCTTACATCTGGGGCGTGGACGACGAGGCCCTGGAGGCGGTGGTGGGGCGCCTCCTCCGCGAGAAGGGCCTGACCCTGGCTGTCATGGAGTCCTTCACTGGCGGCCTTCTGGCGGACACCATCACCAACGTGCCGGGTTCGTCGGCCTACTTCTTAGCGGGTTACGTGGCCTATCAGCCGGAGGCCAAGGCTGCCCTGGGGGTGGACATGGAGCTCATCCGCCGACATGGTGTGGTGAGCGAGGAGGTGGCGGTGGCCATGGCCCGAGCGGCCCGCGAGAGGGCAGGGGCCCACATCGGCGTGGGCACCACAGGGGTGGCCGGCCCCGATGCCCTGGAGGGGAAGCCGCCAGGCACATCACATATCGCTGTGGACTATTTGGGCCAGGTGCGCACCACCAGCTACCACCTGTACCAGGGGCGGCTGGCCACCAAACGCCGCGGGGTGACGGCGGCCCTAGGGCTCTTGTGGAGAGCTCTGCAAGAGGTGAGCTAAGGGCTTTAGCCCCCATAGAACCACCCGGTGTCCCACATCTCCAAGGGGCGCACCTGTGGGGACCGCAGACCCACCGAGACCACCTCCCCTACGAATACTGTGTGGTCTCCCCTCTTGACGGCATCCGTCACCCGGGCCTCGAACCAGGCGGGCAAGTCCAAAAGGAGGGGAGCGCCCGTGGCTGGCCCCGGCTCGAAGGGATAGCCATTGATGCGTCCGGCCTCCACCTGGCTGGGACGGAAGAAGGCCTGGGCCACGTCCTTTTGGTGGGATCCTAGGACATTAACGGCGAAGGCGCCGGCCTCCTCGATCAGCGGGTGGAGCTGGCTAGTGGTCTTGATGGCCACCACCACCAGCGGTGGCTGAAAGGAGGCCTGGGTGAGCCAATTAACGGTGTCGGCAGCCGCCCTCCCCCCATGGGCGGCGGTGACCACGTATAGGCCGTAGGTGAGGAGGCGTAACACCTGTTTGCGCACATCTGGGTCCATGGCTACCCTCCTGGGAAGGTGGATTGCATGCCTCATTATAAGGGGAACAAGGGTTAAGGCGGGGCGTTGACGCCGCCTTTATGGTGCCCTACCATGGGTTCTGGTGCCGTGGAGCTGGCCATATCCCGACGCAGGCCCCAGCTAAGGCGGTGGGTGCGTCAAGTACAGGCCCACCATGCTCAGTCACGCCGGGCCATGGGGAAAGAGCCCCCCGATTTCTGGCAGCCTTGGGTCTCCTTCTTCCGCCAAGACCCCTTCCGCACCGATGACCCGGCCCTCAACGCTATCCTGCGGCGAGTGGAACCCCAGGACACCGTCCTCGATGTAGGAGGGGGGGCGGGGCGCTTCGCCCTTCCCCTAGCGTTGCGTTGCCAATACGTAACAGTGGTAGAGCCCTCCCGCAGTATGGTGGACGCCCTCCAGGAGGGGGAGCAAGAGGCTGGCATCGACAACATCCGCGTGGTGGTGAGCACCTGGGAGGAGGCCTGCGTGGAGCCCCACGATGTGGTCCTGTGCTCCCACGTTCTTTACGGCATTGAGCGGGTGGACCTCTTTGTGGAGAAGCTGATGCAGCATACACGTCGCCTTCTCCTTATCTTGATGTTCATGGAGGCGCCCATAAGCGCCTTCAGCCGCGCTTGGGCCCTGGTGCGGGGGGAGAGGCGCATCGATTTGCCTGGCCTCCGTCTCCTCCTTCCTGTCTTGTGGGAGATGGGACTCTACCCGGACCTGGAGATGGTGCAGCCTATGCGCAGGCGCCCCTTTGCTGACCGCCAACAGGCTCTCGAGGAGCTACGGCGCCGCCTTTACATCCTCCCTGGGAGCGCAGAGGACGCTCGGCTGCAGCGGCTCCTCCCCAAGCTCCTGGAGGAGGGGGAAGGGGGCCTATACCTGCGGGGTGCCCCCACTAATTGGGAAGGGCTCCTGGTGTGGAGGAGATAAAGGGGGCACCCTACGGTGCCCTCTCCCGGGTGCGGGCCTGAGCCCCTACCTCACCGCTCAGTGCTGATGGGCTTATCTAGCAGCCACTTGACGGTGCCGTCGGCCTGGATCTCCGCTGGCATCAGGGCCTGGATGGCCCGGTGGTCCGTCTTGCTCATGGTGATGGTGATGCCAGGGATGAGGACGGTGGGCTGGAACCCCTTGATGGACTCGGCGGCCTCCATCACGCCCTTTCTGGTCATGTCGCCCCGCTCACAGGCGATCTTGAGGATGGCCACCGCCGTCTCGGCCAGGGCCTGGCCGTAGATAGAGAGCTGCTGGAGGGGCGGGCCGCCGTAGGTCTCCATGATGCGCTTGTGCTCGCGCATCTCAGGCCTGTTGGCGTCAGCCACCAGATCGAGGGTGTACGTGGTGGTGATGGCCCCGGCTATGGCCTGGTAGCCGCCGATGTCCTTAAGGAGGTTGTTCAGGGTGGCAGGGGGATTGACGTAGCTCTGCATCACCTTGGGCTTCCAGTTGTTGATGTACATGTACTTGTGGGCCTGGGCGGTGAAGGCAGGGGTAGCATAGATATACACTACGTCGGGGTTGGCGGCCCGCAGGTTGGCGAGCTGGGAGGTGATGTCGGCGGCGGTGCTCTCGTAGGCCTGCTCGGTGACGATCTGGCCCTTGAAGACCTGCTTGAAGCCGTCCCGCCCGTCCTTGCCGAAGTCGTCGTTCTGGTAGAGGATGGCCACCCTGACGTCCTTCACCGGCTTGCCCACCAGCTTCTCGGCGTTCTCGTTGAGGAAGGTGGCCAGGATGGCGCCCTCGTCAGGGTAGGCGGGTATGAAGCTGGTGGTCCAAGGCCACTTCTGGGGGTTGTTCCACTTGCCGGCGCCGGTGGAGACGAGCAGGTGGGGGATGCCGTCGCTGGGGTTGCCGTCGCCGTTGGGGTCGTTGATGTAGTCCACCTGGCCGGTGACGGCTGCCGTGCCCAGGTTGCCAAAGAAGGCCACCACCTTGTCCTGCTCGGCCAGCTTCTTGGCCTTCTCCAGGGCAGGGCCGGGGGAGTACTGGTCGTCCTCCACCAGGAAGCGGATCTGGCGGCCGCAGACGCCCCCGTCCTCCTGGTTCACCTTCTTGAAGTAGGCCTGCATGGCGGGAGATACGGGGCTGTAGACAGCTGCCGCTGAGCCGCTGAGGACGTTGGTCTGGCCTATGATGATCTCCTTGTCGGTGACGCCGAAGTCGGTCTTGACCTGCTTCCATCCTGATGGTCCGGCGACGCCTGGGGTGGGGGTCCTGGCTGTTGGGGTGGTGGGGGCCTTCTCCTCCTGGCAGGCCAGCGCGCCCAGCGCCACGGCCAGGGCGATGGCCCCCATGGCTAACCACTTGAACAACACCTTCATGCGCATCCCTCCTTTCCTGCTGGTTCTCAGATGATAACTCCCGGGGTTGTATCGGTCAATCCCCTCCACCTCCCCCTTGGGAGCCGTGGTGGGGGTTGGTGGGGGGCCTACGGGCCCAGGGCCTTATATCCCAGGCCAAGGAAAGGCGCTGAAGGCTCGTCTGGGCTCGCAGGGCCAGGATGGCAGGCAGCTGGCGTAAGGACTGGGCTACCTGCGTGGGCCGCATCATGGCCAGCCGGCGTAGGGTGCCAGCCACCCCAAAGGGCATGAGGATCATCACTAACATTACCACTGCCCCTTGGATGGCGCCAGGGGCGCGCTCCACAATGCCCCCGCCCAGGCCAGGGATACGGGCGATCAGGTCAGCGGCATCGGACGGTATGAAGACGATGGCGAAAGCTCCCAGCAAAGAGCCAAGGATGGAGGCCAACCCGCCGATGACGATGCCTACCACCAGGTTGATGGAGTCCACAATGGTGACGGTCTCGGGGGTGACGCTGCCCAGCACCAGGGCCAAGAGCCCCCCAGCGGCCCCCGCGCAAAAGGCGCTGATGGTGAAGGCCGTCACCTTAGTCCGGGCCACCGGCACGCCCATGGCCGCCGCTGCCACCTCCGAGTCCCGCACGGCCACCAGGGCTCGCCCCAAGGTGCCGCGCAGCAAGTTCCAGGCCAGGAACACCGTGATCACGGCTGAGATGAGGGCTAGGAAGTAGAGCCAGTCCACCTTGTCGATGAGGCCCTTCAGAAACTCTGGCGGCGGTGGGGTGGGGAAGCGCAGCCCCTGCACCCCTCCCGACAGCCCTTCATACTTCTTGACCACCGGTGGGAAGGCGATGATAAGGGCCAAGCTGGCAATGGCCAGATAAGGGCCACTAAGGCGGAGGGCCGGCACCCCTATGCACAGGCCTGCGATGGCGCTCAGGCCGGTGGCCACGATAAGGGCGGCCCAGAAGGGCCATGGCCGGGCATCGATGAAACCGAGTTGCTCTCGGCGGTCCAGCAAGATGGCCATGGTATACATGCCCAGCAGCATGAAGGCCCCATGGCCTAGCGATATCTGCCCATTGTAGCCGGTGAGGATGTTCAGCCCCACTAAAGCGATGGCTAGGATGACGATGCGGGTCATCTGCGAGGAGCGATATCCGTCCAGCACGAAGGGAGCCCAGCACAGGATGGCCAGGGCCAAGGCTATTGCCGCCAGAAGCCGCCATCGTTTGGGGACGGCGGGCATGATGTAAATGAGGCCTGTGGCCCCACCCAGTAGCGCCAGATATGGCCAGATCTCCATCTGCATGGCTTATACCCTCCTGACGGCCCGCTCGCCAAAGAGCCCAGTGGGCCTCACCAGTAGTATGAGGACCAGCACCAGCATGATGATGGGAAGCTTCATCTCCGGGCCCAGCCATTTAGCTGGCGTATAGGTGCCCAACAGGTTCTCGCCCACGCCGATGATGAACCCCCCCACCACCGCTCCAGGGGCGCTGGTGAGGCCCCCCAGCACGGCGGCCGCCGAAGCATATAGGAAGATGGGGAGCATAAACCCGGGATGGAGGAAGGTGATGGGCGCGATAAGGGCCCCGGCCAGACCACCCAGGGCTGCCGAAAGGGCCCACCCCAAGGTGAGCATGCGCCCCACGTTAATGCCCATGAGGCGCGAGGCCAGAGGGTTTTGGGCGGTGGCCCGCATGGCCAGCCCCACCTTGGTGCGGCTGAACAGCAGGGCCAGCAGGATCATCACGCCAAGGCCCACCACAAGAAGGCCCAGCTGGTGCTCGGGAATGGTGGCGAAGCCCAAGTCCACTCCCTTAAAGGAGAAGGGAGAAGGGAAGCGCTTGGGCAGCTCGCCTTTCGCCCATATCCAGATGGCGGTGCTGTTGAGGAGCAGGAACAGGCCCAAGGTGACTACCACCACATTCAGGTGTGGCTTGTCTTCCACTGGCCGTATGACTATCCGTTCCACCACCGCCCCTAGAGCGAATCCGAAGAGGACGCCCAACAGGATGAGCTGCCACGGGGCGAGACCGGCCAGATGCAGCGACCACATGCAGAAGGTGCCGAACATGGCCATCTCGCTCTGGGCGAAGTTGATGATATCGGTGGAGCGGTAGATGAGGACGAGGGCCAGGGCGAAGAGGGCGTACATGGCTCCCGTGGCTAGCCCAGCCACTATCTGCTGGCCAAAGAGGGACCAGTCCTCCCAGGGGGGTGGGGCTAGAAATAGCGCTTCCATATCCTGACCTCCCTCAGTACCCGAGATATGACCG
The DNA here is from genome assembly GCA_032249735.1 of Dehalococcoidia bacterium. Classification (GTDB taxonomy): domain Bacteria; phylum Chloroflexota; class Dehalococcoidia; order SM23-28-2; family HRBIN24; genus JAVVHA01. Next base: position 71,567 of record JAVVHA010000006.1, read on the forward strand.
GCGGACTTCCTCGTTCTCGCGCAAGCGCTCGGCGGTGTCGGCTAGCACCACCCTGCCCGTCTCCAGCACATACCCCTTTCGGGCGATGTCCAGGGCAAGGCGGGCGTTCTGCTCCACCAGCAGGACCGTAATCCCTTCCTGCTGGTTGATGGTGCGGACGATCTGGAAGATCTCCCTCGTCACCATGGGGGCCAGGCCCAGGGATGGCTCGTCCAAGAGCAGCAACTTGGGCCGGGCCATGAGCGCCCGGCCAATGGCCAGCATCTGCTGCTCCCCCCCTGAGAGGCTGCCAGCGTGCTGGTGTTGGCGCTGGGCCAGGATGGGGAAGTAAGAGAAGACCCGCTCCATATCCCTCCGGATGCCCGCCCGGTCGCGTCGCAGGTAGGCGCCCAATTCCAAATTCTCCCGCACCGTCAAGTTGGTGAAGAGCTGCCGTCCCTCCGGCACCTGCACGATGCCTAGCCTGACGATGCGGTCAGGGCTTAAACGGTGGATCTCCATGCCCTGGTATTCCACAGTGCCAGCCTGAGGCCGCAGCAGGCCGGAGATAACCCTGAGGGTGGACGTTTTCCCAGCGCCGTTGGCCCCCAGAAGGGTTACTACCGTCCCCTCTTCCACCTCCAGGGAGACGTCTCGTAGGGCGACGATGGGACCGTAGGCGGCAGTGATGTGGTTAAGACGCAGCATCCATCTCCTCCCCCAAGTAGGCCTCGATGACTGCTGGGTTGCGCGCTATCTCCTGAGGTGGCCCCTCAGCGATCTTACGTCCAAAATTCAGAACCACCACGTGGTCGGAGATGCCCATTACCAGGTTCATATGGTGCTCCACCACCAAGATGGTGACCCCCATCTGCTTGCAGATGGTGCGGATGGTGTCGCCTAAGGCCATTAGCTCCTCGTGGTTGAGCCCCGAGGCCGGCTCGTCCAAAAGAAGAAGCCGTGGCTGGGCCACCAGCGCCCGCGCCATCTCCACCTTCTTCTGGATGGCGAAGGGGAGGGACCCGGCCGGCAGCTCTGCCATCCTCTCCAGGCCCAACAGGGAGAGGACCTCCATGGCCCTCTGCCGGGCCTCCTGTTCCTTGCGTCCCACCCAGGGGGGACGCAGCAGCGCCTCCGCCACGCTCACCCGCAGCCGGCAGCTGGCTGCCACCATCACGTTGTCCAGGACGGACATGCTACGGAACAACTCCACGTTCTGAAAGGTGCGGGCGATGCCTGCCTCCAGCACCTGATGCGGCGCTAGCCGCAGGAGGTCCCGCCCCTGGAACCTTATGGAGCCGCCATCGGGGTCGTAAAGACGGCTTATAAGGTTGAAGACGGTGGTCTTGCCAGCGCCGTTGGGGCCGATGAGCCCCACTATCTTCCCCTCCTCCACATCGAAGCTCACATTGTCCACTGCCACAAGGCCGCCAAAGCGCTTGGAGACGTCACGCAGCTCCAGCAAGGCCATATGTTCACCCCTCGCAGCAGATTCTCTCAATATGTAGCATGACGGTAGCCATAGCGCAATACTCCAGGGCCTGGGTCAGGCTCCTGGGTATGGGCACCTCTATTCCATCCTGAAGGTGCGAATGGCCAGGACGAGAGAGAGGGCGCCCCAGAGGGCCAGGAGGCCCACCTCGTCCCACAAGGTGGGCAGGGGGTCGCGATGCAGGAGCACAGCCCGCAGGGCCTCCACCAAAGGTGCTAGAGGCAGGAACTTCACCATGTGCGCCAGGGCCCCGGGCAGCTGCTCCGTGGGGAAGAAGACCCCCGAGAAGAACATCATGGGCAATGCCAGGGCGTTGCCCATGCCGGCTGCTGCTGGCGCTGTGCGGGAGAGCCCCGCCACCACGATGCCCAAGTTCAAGAAGGTCAGGTCTCCCAGAAGGGCCAAGGGGAAGGCCCAAAAGAAGGTGGAGGGGAGGTCGGCCCCCACCACCTGTCCTATGCCTAAAATGACGGCCACCTGGGCCAGGGCCAAGGCCAAAAATGCGGCTACTTGAGCCAGCAGGAACGTGGCCACGGGCAGGGGGGTGGTCTGGATGCGACGCAAGATGCGTTTCTCCCGATAGGTCACCAGCAGGGTAGCCATGCCGATGATGCCGTACTGCATCAGGGCCATGCCCACGATGCCCGGGGTGAGGAAGTCCATGAAGCCGATGTCCCTACCGGCCACCGGGGAGATCAGCAACTCTACCGCTGGCTCCACGGCCGCTGCCTGTAGGTTGAACTCGTCGAAGAAACGGCGCAGGGCGCCCAGGGCCATCTGGTTGAGCTGGACGTTGGCCTCCGAGTAGTAGGCGCGGGCCGCTGTCTGGCCTGGTACTCCCAGGCCCTGGGGCAGGATTAGGGCTAGGTCGTAATCCCCATTGCGGAGGCCTGCCAAGGCCTCCGCCTCCTGGGCTACCCTTTTCACCTTAAAGAGGGCTATGGAGTCCAAAGCCTGCCCTAGGGCCTGGGAGAAGGGCGTATTCGCTTGGTCCACCAGGGCCACATCCACTTCGGGTGGCTCGTCCAGGTTGAAGAGGGCGAAGATGCCCAGGAACATGACGGGGAACACCAGGGCCCAGAATATGGTGAGGCGATCCCTCACCAACATCTTCAGGTTCGCCACAAAGAGGTGCCACATCAGTCCCGTAGCTCTTTGCCGGTGAGGGCAAGGAAGACGTCCTCCAGGGTGGCCCTCTCCACTCGCAGGTCCCGTATCTGGCTCCCCAACTCCCCCAGGCGGGCCAACAGGGACGGTAGAACCGCCCAGGCGTCGGTGGCCATGACCTGGTAGAGGCCATGGCCGCCCATCACCGCCGTGGCCCCCGGCACCTTCAGGGCTTCCTCAGGTAGCGGGGGGAATGTCTCTAGGAAGATGCGGAAAGGAGAGGGCAGGCGGGCGATGAGCCCCTCAGGGGTGTCCAGGGCCACGATGCGCCCCTGGTCCATGATGGCCACCCGGTCGCATAGCTGCTGCGCCTCCTCCATGTAATGGGTGGTGAGGACCACCGTCCTGCCCTGTTCTCGCACGGAACGGATGAGCTCCCATAGGGAGCGGCGGGCCTGAGGGTCGAGGCCGGTGGTGGGCTCGTCCAAAAACAACACCTCTGGGTCATTCACCAGGGCGGCGGCCAGGGAGAAGCGCTGCTGCTGCCCCCCCGAGAGCTGCCGCACCAGGGAGCGGGCCCTGTCCTGCAGGCCCACCATGGCCAGAAGTTGGCGGGGCGGGAGGCGCCGGCGATAGAAACGTCCCAATAGCCCCAGCACCTCCTCCAGCGTCAAATAGTCAAAGTAGGCGGAGGCCTGTAGCTGGACGCCTATACGCTGCTTCACCTCGCGGGCCTGGGTGGCCACATCCAGCCCCAGCACCCGGGCCCGTCCATCTTCCGGGGTGCGCAGCCCCTCAATGATCTCCAGGGTGGTGGTCTTGCCGGCTCCGTTGGGCCCCAGGATGCCGAACACCTCGCCCCGCCGCACGGTGAAGGAGACGCCGTCCACAGCCACAATGGGGCCATAGCGCTTTCGCAGGCCCTCCACTGCCACGACGTCCTGCATCCCTACCATGGATCTATACCCCGGCGCGGTCTATGCGCAAGCGAAGTGGTGCCTTGTGGCGGCCCCCTCCAATTCACACCGCTAACCCTATCCCATAATGACGCAAAACATGGATGGCATATAGAATGGAGGGCAGGGAAGTTGGCAGGGGTGATGGCATGAAGTATAGGCGCTTGGGCAAGACGGACCTGTTGGTCTCTGAGGTGGGGTTCGGGGTGTGGTCGGTGGCTACCACCTGGTGGGGTGTGACGGACGAGGCCCTGGGCGTGCGTCTCTTACGTCAGGCTTACGAGCTGGGCATTAACTTCTTTGATACCGCGGACGTGTATGGCAACGGCAGAGGGGAGACCATGCTGGCCCAGGCCCTAGAGGGCGTCCCCCGTGATAGGGTGGTTATCGCCACCAAGTTCGGCTATGACTTTTACCGCTACGGCGACCGGAGGCAGGGCCATGGCGAGCTCCCCCAGGACTTCTCCCCCGCCTTTATGCGCCGGGCTCTGGAGGAAAGCTTGCGCCGCCTCCGCACAGATTACGTGGACCTGTACCAGCTCCACAACCCCCGTCTGGGCGCCATCGAGGACGACGAGCTGTTCGCTGCTCTGGAGGAACTGCGGCGGCAGGGCAAGATCCGTTATATCGGGGTGGCCCTTGGCCCCGACATTGGCTGGGAGGAGGAGGGGATGGCGGCCATGCAGAGGCGGGGGGTGGAGAGCCTCCAGATCATCTATAGCATCCTGGAGCAGCAGCCCGCCCGCCGCTTCTTCCCCGTGGCGCGGACCACGGGGACTGGCCTGCTAGCGCGGGTGCCTCACGCCTCTGGCCTCTTGGACGGCTCATATCGCCCAGGCATGACCTTCCCCCCAGGTGATCACCGGGCCCACCGCAAGCGGGAGTGGCTGGAGCGGTCCCTGCGCCGGGTGGAGAGGATAGGCTTCATCTACGGGGAAGGCACGGGCAGGAGCATCGCCCAGGCAGCCATCCAGTTCTGTCTCTCGGAGCCCAGCGTGGCCTCCGTCCTCCCCAACATCACCAAAGAGGAGGAGCTGCGGGAATTCGCCGCCGCTCCTGACACGCCACCCCTCACAGAGGAGGAGGTGGCCCGCCTACACGACCTCTTTGATCATGACTTCTATCTGGACACCCCAGAAGTGCCGACCTTGGGAGGTGGACGGTGACAGAGGAGCGCCCCATAAGGGATACCAGTAGTCGCCGCCGCGTCGTCAAGTTCACCTTCTTTAAGGTGGATCCCCTCTGGCGCCGGTTGTCCAGGGAGGAGAGGGAGAGGGGTAAGGACGAGATGTGCGCGGTGGTGGAGGAGTTCGGCGACCGCCTGATGATCCGCAGCTATAGTCTTATGGGCATGCGGGGAGACGCCGATTTCCTCCTTTGGCAGATAGGGGACCGATTGGAGGACATTCAGCGGCTGCACACCGCCATCTTCCGCACCCATATGGGGCCTTACCTCTCTATCCCTTACTCCTATCTGGCCATGACCCGCCGCTCCATTTACGTGACCAGGGACGATGCGGCTGCCGACAGGAGCACCATCCACCCCAGCAGCTCACGCTACCTCTTCGTGTACCCCTTTGTGAAGACGCGGGCCTGGTATAAGCTGTCGCGGGCATCCCGCCAGGGGATGATGGACGAGCACATCGCCGTGGGCCGCAAATATCCCTCGGTCAAGCTCAACACCACCTACTCATATGGGCTGGATGACCAAGAGTTTGTGGTGGCCTTCGAGACGGATGAGCCAGCTGACTTCCTAGATTTGGTGATGGAGCTGCGGGAGACGGAGGCCAGCCAGTACACCCTGCGTGATACCCCCATTTTTACCTGCATCGCCATGCCCCTACGGGAGGCCCTGGACGCCCTGGGGGCCCCCGGTGATGTCGAAATAGCCCCGGCGCCCTCCACCAGGGGGTGGCGGCGGGCCATCCCCCTCCACGAGCTCCCTCCGGGGTCGCGGCGGGTGGTCTATTTGGCTGGGGAGGAGGTGGCCTTGTTGAACGTGGAGGGCCGCATCGTGGCCTTTGGGGCTCGCTGCCCTCACGCCAACGGCCCCTTGGCAGACGGGCAGCTGGAGGGCGAGTCCATCGTCTGCCCCTGGCATGGGTCCCGTTTCCATCTAGGGACGGGGCAGCCTGTAGGTGGGCCTGCGGCTCGCCCCCTCACCTTGTTCCCGACAAAGGTGGAGGACGGCCATATCTGGGTGATGGCGTAAGAGGAACGGCCCATGGAGCCCTTCAACCCTTTCCGGCCGGAGGTCATCGCCGACCCTTACCCTTACTACGAGTGGTATCGGCAGGAGGACCCCGTCCATTGGAGCCCGGTCCTCGATGCCTGGGTCCTCACTCGGTATGAAGATGTTAGCTTCGTGCTGAGGGACCCTCGTTTCTCGGCTAATCGGCGCCTGGCGCGCAACCGCTTCGTTCAGATAACGGTGGCCCGCCAGGACTACGTGAGCCCCCTGGGTAACGTGGTCACCATGTTGGGGGCCGACCCGCCAGAGCACACCCGCCTACGCCGCCTGGTGAGCCAGTCCTTCACCCTAAAGGCCATAAACGCCTTAAGGCCGCGCATCGAGGAGCTGGTGCACCAGCTGCTGGACGGGGCAGAGGCCAAGGCCCGTCGCGAAGGGTATTTCGACGTCATCGGCGACCTAGCCTATCCCCTGCCTGTGACCGTTATCGCTGAAATGCTGGGGATACCATCTGAGGATATGGACACCTTCAAGCGTTGGTCCGACGACATCGCCCTGAGCTTGGAGCCCTTCGCTCTCCCGCAGGTCCTGGAGCGGGTGCGGCAGAGGATGCAGGAGATGGTGGAATACTTCCAGGAGGCCCTGGCCCAACGACGTCGTCGACCCAGGCATGATATCGTCTCCGTCCTGGTGGAGGCGGAGCGGGAAGGACGTGTCCGCTCGGAGGCAGAGGCCATCGCTACTCTCATCCTTCTTCTGGTGGCGGGGAACGAGACCACCACTAACTTCCTCGGCAACGCTGTGCTGGCGCTGTTGCGCCACCCAGACCAGCTCCAGCGGCTAAGGGAGGACCCCACCCTCACCGAGCGGGCGGTGGAGGAGCTGCTGCGATATGATCCGCCGGCTCAGACCACCACCCGCGTGGCCCTCCAGGAGGTGGAGATAGGGGGAAGGCGTATCGAGCCCTACCAGGTGGTGTTCGCCGTGTTGGGGGCAGCCAACCGCGACCCCCAAGTGTTTTCGGAGCCTGACCGCTTGGATCTGGCGCGGCATCCCAACCCTCACCTGGCCTTTGGGGAAGGGATCCACTTCTGTCTGGGGGCGTCCTTAGCCCGGGCGGAGAGCCAGATCGCCCTGCGCGCCCTTCTGGACCGGTTTCCCCACCTTCGCTTGGTGGAAGAGGAGCCTTGCTGGCGCCCCAATTACATACTGCGGGGGCTAAAAAGGCTTCTGGTCTCCCCGTCTACCACTGGACGAACATGGGCATGACTACGTGGACGTAGTTGTCCAGCCCCACAGGGCGGAAGACGCCGGGGCTGGTAGGGCTGGTGGTCTCCAGCGCCACCTCCGCACAGTCCAGGACCTGCAACACGTCCTGCAGGTACTTGGCGTTGAAGGCGATCTTGGCTGGCTCCCCCTCCACCAGGGCGTCCAGCTCACCCTTATGCTCCCCTAATTCCTCAGCGCGGGCGGATACCACCATCCTGCCCATGCCTCCACCCTCTCCAGGCTCGATCACCAAGCGCACGATGTTGGAGCCATCGCGGGCGAAGATGGCGGCCCGCCGCGTCTCCTGCAAGAACTCCTTGAGGTTGACCACCACCCGCGTCTTATATTCGCGGGGGATGAGCTGGCTGTAGTTGGGGAAGGTGCCCTGGACAAGCTGGGACACCAACTCCACATTGCGCATCCGGAAAAGGACCTGGCTGTGCGCCTGGTTGACCATCATCAGCACAGGCTCCTCCTCATCGGCCAGGAGGCGGTATAGCTCCCGCAGGGCGCGGGCAGGGACGATGATCTCCACCCGCTGCGGGGCCTCCTCATCCAGGAGGAGCTTGTGCACTGCCAAGCGGAACCCATCGGCGGCGGCCAGCGTTAGGAGATCCCCTTCCACCAAGGTGTGCACGCCTGTGAGGACGGGACGGGTGTCGTCGGTAGCAGCGGCGAACTCCACTCGGGCGATAGCCGTGCGCAGGGCCTGGGGATCTACCCGTACCGATGCCGCCTCCTCCACCTCTGGGATAGGGGGGAAGTCGGCCGGGTCCATACCGGCGATGGTGGCTTCGTAGCGGCCACACACCAGCTGTAGATGGCGGCTGCGGGGCCCCAGACTGAGGTCGATCTTCTCCATAGGCAGGGTGTTAACGAACTCCGTCAACAGGCGGGCGGGCACAGTGATGGCACCCTCCTCCTCAACCTGTGCCCCCACCCAGGCAGTGACGGCGATCTCCAGATTGGTGGCTGCCAGACGCAACCTCCCATGGTCGGTACGCAGCAGCACATGAGTAGTCTGGGGGTAAGTGCTACGTGTGGCCACCGCCCTCCCCACCAGGGCCAGGCCCCGCGCCAGGTTCTCCTGCAGACAAGATACCTTCATGGCCTCACCTAGCTATTCAGGGATTTATACCTTTAGACACTACCTCTAGCTGCGCACTAGTATACACCGATGGGCCAGAACCGGCAACGCCACCATGATGTTGACATAACAAGGGGCAGGCCTAGAGGTTTTTCAGGGCCCGGTGGGCGGCCTCGATGGTGGCGGCCACCTCCTCCTGGGTGTGGGCCAGGGAGAGGAACCAGGCCTCGAACTGGGAGGGGGGGATGAGGAACCCTTGCTCCAGCATACGGGCGAAGAAGCGGGCGAAGCGGTGAGTGTCGCAGGAGCGGGCGGAGGCATAATCACGCACTGGCACGGACGTGAAGAAGATGGTGAGCATGGACCCCACCCTCTGCACGATGGCTGGGGCCTCTGCCTCGGCGATGGCCTCCCTAAGGCCTTCCTCCAGGCGCGAGGCCAGGGCCTCTAGGCGGTCGTAGGGGTCCTCCTGCTGCAGCAGGCGGAGGGTGGCGATGCCGGCAGCCATGGCCAGGGGGTTGCCGGCAAGGGTGCCTGCCTGATATACAGGGCCCTCCGGGGCCACCATAGACATGACCTCGCGCCTCCCGCCGTAGGCCCCCACAGGCAGGCCACCACCTATCACCTTCCCTAAGCAGGTGATGTCCGGCTCCACACCATAGAGGGTCTGGGCACCCCCGTAGCACAGGCGGAAGCCTGTCACCACCTCGTCGAAGATGAGGAGGGAGCCATATGCGCGGGTAAGGCGGCGCAGTCCCTCCAGGAAGCCTGGCTCTGGGGGCGCTACCCCCATGTTGGCGGCTACCGGCTCCACGATGATGGCAGCGATACCCTCGCCGTGGGCCTGGAAGGCCCTTTCCACTGCCTCCAAGTCGTTATAGGGGAGGACCAAGGTCTCCTGGGCGTAGGAAGGAGGCACGCCCGGGCTATCGGGCAGGGCCAAGGTGGCCAGGCCTGAGCCGGCGCGGGCCAGGAGGCCATCGGCGTGGCCATGGTAGCAGCCTTCGAACTTCACCACCTTGGTGCGGCCAGTGTAGGCACGGGCCAAACGCACAGCGGACATGGTGGCCTCCGTGCCGGAGTTGACAAACCGCACCATCTGCACTGATGGCAGGGCATCGCTGATGAGGCGGGCCAGCTCCACCTCCAGGGCGGTGGTGGCCCCAAAGGCTGTGCCCTGGGCCAATGCCTCCCCCACCGCCTCCACTACCGCCGGATGGGCATGGCCCAGGATAAGGGGGCCGAAGGCCATGAGGTAGTCGATGAACTCCCTACCGTCGGCGTCCCAGACGCGTGAGCCACGCCCCCTCTCCAGGACCAAGGGGGGCATCCCCACAGCCCGAAAGGAGCGGGCAGGGCTGGATACGCCCCCGGGCATGAGTCTGCGCGCCTCCTCTAGGATAAGGGCCGATCGCTCACTCATTCCCTAGCCCCAGTGCCGGCAGCAGGTGGCGTAAGCTCTTTATCTTCAGATCGGGGGGAGGGACGCGACGCGGCCGTCTCCTCCCGAGCCTGTCCAGCCAGACGGCCCTCAGCCCCGCCCTCTTGGCTCCCAGGATGTCCGGCAACGGGTTGTCCCCCACGTAGACCACGTCCGGGGGCTCCAGGTCCAGGGCCCGCACCAGATGGAGGAAGATAGCCGGGTCAGGCTTAAGGGCCCTGGCTCCCTCGGAAGTCACTACCAGTTCGAATGAGAGGTGATTGCGTTGCAGGCATTCCCTCAGGAAGTCATCGTCGGCGTTGGAGAGGAGGGCAACGCGGTAACGGCTGCGCACTCTCTCCAGGACTTCGGGGGCTTCGGGATGCACGGGAGCCTGGGCCAGCTTGTGCCTCAGGTAGAGGGCGGCCTCGCGGGGCTCTCCCGCCAGGCCCATCTGAGAGAAGGCCTCGTGGAACTGGCGGGCCCATGCATCTACGAAGCGATGGTAGGAAGGGTGCTCGTGGTTCTCGTTACGGAGGCGGTAGGCGGCCCGTAGGAAACGGCGCCAAAGCTCGCCGGCATCGCCCTGGAGCCCCTGATGGGCCATGATCTCGGCGAAGGTGGCGATGAAGTCCTTCTCATCGAAATCGATGATGGTGCCATAGGCATCGAAGGCCACTGCCTTCACGCCCGCCAGGGCGGAGGGCTTCAGCCGGCGAGCCATCTGGCCACCTCCTTGGCGTGATAGGTGATGATGATATCCGCTCCTGCTCGCCTTATGGACGTCAGCACCTCCAGGGTGACGCGGCGCTCATCCAGCCAGCCCAGGCGGGCTGCTGCCTTCACCATGCTGTATTCGCCACTGACGTTGTAGGCAGCGATGGGCACCTGGAACAGCTGGCGGGCGCGGGCGATGATATCTAGGTTGGGCAGGGCTGGCTTGACCATCACGATGTCCGCCCCTTCGGCGATATCCTCCGCCAGCTCCCGCAGGGCCTCACGGGCGTTGGCGGGGTCCATCTGGTAACCGCGGCGGTCGCCAAACTGGGGGGCGGACTCAGCGGCCTCCCGGAAGGGGCCATAGAAGGCGGAGGCCGTCTTGGCCGAGTAGGCCATGATAGGTATATGGGTGTAGCCGGCCTCGTCCAGGGCGCGACGAATGGCCTTCACCCGGCCGTCCATCATGTCTGAGGGAGCTACCATGTCGGCCCCAGAGGCGGCATGGGAGACGGCCATCCGGGCCAGGAGTGGGAGAGTGCGGTCGTTGTCCACCTCCCCCTCTACTATCACCCCGCAGTGGCCGTGGGAGGTGTACTCGCACAAACAGACATCGGTGATGACCAGCATCTCTGGGTCAGCCTCCTTTAAGGCCTTGATGGCCTGCTGGACGATACCGTGGGGGTGGTAGGCCTCGCTCCCTTCCTCGTCCTTATGGGCGGGTATGCCGAAGAGGATAACAGCCCTGATGCCCAGCTCCCGCAGCTCTCGCGCCTCCTGGGCCAACATATCGGGGGAGAGGCGGAACTGGCCGGGCATGGAGGATATCTCCTGCTTCAGGCCGCGCCCGTGGGCTACGAATAGAGGATAGATGAAGTGGGAGGGATGGAGGTCCGTTTCTCGCACCAAGGAACGCAGGGCCTCCGTGCGGCGCAGGCGGCGGAATCTGCGGAAGGGCTCCGTCTCAATGCGCGTGGTCATGGGCCATCACCTCCCTTTTGCGCCCAGAAAGCCTTCAGGGCTTCCACTAGGCCCTCCATAGTATGCTCCTCGGCCACCACATCTGGGGGCCGCCCTAGGGCAGCGGAGGCCGCCTGGGCGGTCACCGGCCCGATGCAGGCCACCACCACGTCCTTGAAGGGGGCCGTATCCCCATCCAGGAGGCTCAGAAGGTAGCGGACAGTGGCGCTGCTGGTGAAGGCCACCGCGTCCACCGCGCCGTGGCGTACCACCTCCAATATCTCTCGGGGCAGGTGGCTGGCGAGACGGGTGCGGTACACGACGAGGTGATCCACGTGTGCGCCCGCGGCGGTCAAGGCCCGCGGCAGATCCTCGTTGGCCTCCTCCCCCCGTGGCCATAGTACCCTCTCCCCAGAGCTTAAGAGGGAGGAGAGGGCTTCGCCCAGAGCCTTGGATGTGAACACAGGGGGGACGAGGTCGGCGTGGATGCCCCGTCGGGCCAGGGCCCGGGCAGTGCCTGTACCGATGGCCGCCACCTGTGCCCCTGCCAAGGCGCGGGCATCCAGTCCGCGCTCTTCTAGCAGATGGAAGAGATGGTCTACGGCGTTAGCGCTGGTGAAGACGACCCAGCGGTAGGCACATCCCTTTAGACGGGCCAGGGCCTCCTCCAGACCCGGCGGGTTGGGAACGCCCTCCACCTCTAAGAGAGGTAGCTCTATGGGTTCCGCCCCTTCGCGGGCCAGGAGGGAGGATAGGCGCTCCGCCTGATGGCGGGGTCGCGTGATCACCACTCGTCGCCCGAAGAGGGGGAGCTTGTCATACCAGGCCAGGGAGTCCCGGAGGCGCACCACCTCGCCCACCACCAACACTGTAGGAGGACCCAGCCCCGCCTCCTCCACCCGGCGGGCGATGTCGCTCAAGGGGGCTGTCACCGTACGCTGAGCGGCGGTGGTGCCCATGTAGATGACGGCTGCTGGCGTCTCTGGGCTGCGGCCGGCTGCTATCAGCTCCTCTACTACCGAGGGCAGGGCTTTGGCGCCCATGAGGACCACCAGGGTGTCCACCGCCTGGGCCAGGAGGCCCCATCGCACCATAGACCCAGCCTTGCCAGGGGCCTCGTGGCCTGTCACCACCGCCAGGGACGACGATAGGCCGCGGTGGGTCACAGGTATGCCGGCATAGGCGGGCACCGCTATGGCGGAGGTGACCCCTGGTACCACCACAAAGGGTATGCCCGCTTCCGCCAAAGCCTGGGCCTCCTCGCCCCCTCGGCCAAAGAGGAAAGGGTCGCCTCCCTTTAGGCGCACCACCTTCTTGCCTTGACGGGCCTTTTCCACCAAAAGGGCATTGATCTGCTCCTGGGCCGTGGCCGGGGAGTGGCCTATCTTGCCCACGTATATGAGCTCGCTGTCAGGCCGGGCCTGGGCCAGAAGCTGCTGGGGGATGAGACGGTCGTAGACCACTACGTCGGCTTCTTTGAGGGCTTGCAGGCCAGCCAGGGTTATGAGGCCTGGGTCGCCGGGGCCCGCCCCCACCAGCCACACCTTCCCTTCACTCATGGCCTTTCCTCCCAAGGGCCTTTGCTCGCGTAAGGAGGGCGGCGGCAAGGCGCCGCCCTAGCTCCTCGGCCTCTTCCAAGAGGCCCCACATCTCGTCTCTGACTACCGTTTCCTCGCTGGGATGGGACAGGAGGCCTCGCAGGCGGAGGCGCCCGCCCTCCAGGGTGGCCAGGGCGGCGGCTGCCCCGTGACACCCCACTCCTAGCTGCGCCTCGAAGGCCCTCTCGGCAGTAACGCAAGCTCGGGCCTCTTGGTCGTCCACAGCCTGGGCCAGGGCGAGGGCTTCGCTATCGGTGGCGCGCACCTCTATAGCGATGGCTCCCTGGCCGGCAGCGGGCAACATCTCCTCCGGCGGGAAGAGGTAGCTGGGGAGGATGTGCAGGCGGTCAAGGGCGGCGGCAGCCACCACTACGGCGTCCACCTCCCCTGCCTGGGCCTTCCGCACCCTAGTATCGACGTTCCCTCGGATGGGTACCACTTTCAGGTCGGGGCGTAGGAGACGCAGTTGCACCGCCCGCCGCAGGCTGCTAGTGCCCACTACCGAGCCTGGTGGTAGGTCTCTCCAGCTATGGCCATGGCGGGAGACCAGGGCATCGCGGGGGTCGTCACGGAGGGGAACGGCGGCCAGAGTCAGGCCATCGGGCAGGTGGGCAGGCAGGTCCTTGAGGCTGTGGATGGCCAAGTCCACCTCCTCCCTCAGGAGGGCGGCCTCCAGCTCAGCCACGAAAGCCCCTCTACCTCCCAGGTGGGCCAGAGGGATGTGGCGGGCCCGGTCGCCGGTGGTGCGTACCACTACCAGCTGGTGCCGTAAACCAGGGAAAGCCCTGCGCAGGGCAGCAAGAGCCAGCTCCGCCTGCCTCAGGGCCAGGCGGGAGCCACGGGTGCCGATGCGCCAGATGCGGTCCATGCCATGGCCCCTACCCCTGCCGCTCCTCCCCATCCAGCCCAAAGAGCTCCACCACGGCCGCCGCGGCCTCCGCGTTGCGCTTCAGGTAGCAGATGGGGTGGTGGAGGAGCTTCTTGGTGATGGCCGTGGCCATAGCCTCCACTCGCTGACGGTCCTGGGGGGAGAGGTGGGGCATGCGCCGCAAGGTGCGCTCTAGCTCCTTCCTGGTGACTTCCTCCGCCCGATGGCGTAGACGGGCGATGATGGGAGTCACGTCCAGCCTATCGTACCAGGCCAAGAAGCGCTGGACTTCCTCTTCCACTATGGCCTCTGCCTGCCCCAGCGCCTGCCTATGGCGGCTATCCATCTCCAAGACCTCTTCCAGGTCGTCGATGTCCAGTAGGCGTACCAGGGGGATGTGCGCTACATCAGGGTGCACGTCCCTAGGAATGGCGATGTCCACAATGAGGAGGGGACGTCGGGGCCGGTGGGCCATGGCCTCCTCCACCAGCCCTTTGTCTATGACGAAGCCAGGGGCGCTGGTAGCGGTGATCACAACGTCGGCCTGCGCCAAGGCCCCCTTGAGATGGTCCATGGGCACTGCCTCTGCGCCGATGGCCTGGGCCAAGGTTAGGGCCCGCTCGTAGGTACGGCTGGTGACCAGTACCCTTCCTGCCCCGAAGCCTTTCAGGGTGCGGGCCGTCAGCTTGCCCATGGCTCCTGCGCTCACCACCAGGACGGTGGCCCTGCCAAGCCCTCCCAGCACCTTTGTCGCGGCTAGGGCGGCCAATCGGCTCACAGAGCCCGCCCACCGTCCTAGCTCCGTCTCCCTTCGCACCCGCTTCCCCACAGCCAGGGCGTGATGGAACAGACGCGAGAGCACGCCATCGAGGGATTGGGCCTTGGCGGCCAGGGCCAGGGCCTCCCGCACCTGGCCCTGGATCTGCGACTCCCCTAGGGCGGGGGAGTCCAGGCCCGCTGCCACCCGGAAGAGGTGGCGCACTGCTTCCTCTTGTTGCCGCATGTAAAAGTGGGATGGGGGGATCTTCGCCCCTTTTAGGTCCATCAGCAGGTTTGGTAGCTGGTGCCCCACTTCGCGGTGTCTGAGGGAGGTGTAGAGCTCAGTGCGGTAGCAGGTGGAGAGGATGACCGCCGACCCTATGGCTTCCCTCACCTGTCGTAGGGCGGGGACGACCTGCGATGGGATGAAGGAGAGGCGCTCCCTCTCCTCCACGGGAGAGGTGTGGTAGCTTATGCCCACCATCACTAGGACAGGAACGCCCACCTCAGTCCTTCCCTTTCTGGCCCAGGAGGGTGGTGAGAAGCCTGGTCCTAGCCTCCTCTCGCAGGCCGCGCTTGAGCAACTCTAAGAGCTCCCGGTCCAGAGCGCGGTTCCAGGTCTCAGCGTCCACGAAGATGCCTTTTTCGCGCAGGTGCTGGCGCACCTGCGCAGCCAGCTCCAGCATGGACGCCAACTCATCGCTCAGGAATCGCTCCAACTCCTCCCGCAGCTTTCGTGCCATTGCTGGGCTGCCACCGCCGGTGGATATGGCCACTGTGATGCCACCCTTGCGGACCACCGCTGGCATAATGAAGTCGCAGTTGGCGGGGTCATCTACGGCGTTGACCCAAACGCCCAACTTCCGCCCCTCTTGGGCCACCTGGGCGTTGATGGAGCGGTCATCGGTGGCCACGAAAGCCAAGGCGTAGCCACGTAGGTCACCGGGCATGTATGGTCGGGCAAGGTGCCTTATCTTGCCCTCCTGCGCTAGCTGCGCCAGCGTGGGGTGCAGCTCTGGGCTCACCACCGTCACCTGGGCCTCGGCATCTAGCAGGCCTTGTACCTTGCCTAGGGCCACCTGCCCGCCGCCGATGACCACCACTGGCCGGCCCCGCAGGTCCAGGAAGACGGGATAGTAACGCCGCACCTCTACCCCCGCTTCAGTCGCTATAGGCCTCGCCTACCGCCAACAAGACCTGGTCGCTGAGGTTGGAGACGAAATCCCATAGCTGGGCTACTTCTTCGCCCCTCAGGCCATGCCGGTGTGCTAGGTCTGCTGCCGCGTCCTCCAGCCCCTTGCGGAAGAAGACCAGGGCCTCCAAGGCTCCCTTGATGGATAGGCCTGTCTCCTTCAGCTGGCGAGCGTACTGGACACCTATCTCGCGCCCTTCCCGCACTAGCCTATCGGCTTGCGCCTTGTTGCTCATGTATTGCCCCAGGATCTCCACCAGCCTGCGGCCCAAGGGCTTTAGGGCCTCCCTGGCCTCCCCAGGTAGCTGCAGATACCACTCGGCGGTGCGGGCCTTTCCACGCTGGAGCCGCCGCCGGATGCGGCTCAGGGCTAGCTGGCCCAGCTCCTGGGCTGGCGTCTCCCCTTGGCTCACCCTTCCCTCGATAAGGGCCCGCAGGTCCTCCTCGGCGAACCGCCGATGCCCCCCCAGGGTGCGAAAACACCGCACATACCCGGCATCCGCCCACCGCCGCAGGGTGGACTCGTTTACCCCCAGGAGGCGGCAGGCCTCCCGCAGGGGGAGCCAGCGGCTGGCCTGTGTCTCCTTGGAACCTTTCCTCCTCTCACGGGTTGCCTTAGTAGCCATGGCTAACCTCACCAATCTTACAAATTTTACTTAGGCGACACCCTCAATTGGCATGATACGGCCTCCAGTCAGCAACGGTCAAGGTTGTATGGGCTTGTCTTGGAGACCACGACCCGCAGCGGGCGGACGGAGGGCTGGCGGGCCAGGGTGGTGGCCAGGGCATAGGGCCGGTGAGGCGAGCGCTCCCGGCGAAGCTCCACTATGCGGCTGCCAGTTGCCTCTTTTTTCGCCGTGGCGAACCAAGCCTATCCCCCAGCCCCTTTCCAAGGCAAACCCAGCTTCTGGAACTCCCGAGGTTGGGTTTTGCCCAACCCCTACTGGCGCAGCAGGCCCGCACCTGCCAATGCAAACTCTGCTGATGCTATCAAGTCATTAGTCGAATTTCGTAGGAAGTGGATGCTACGGCACGCCAGCATGCTGTCCTTTCTGCACTAAAACCTACAACGCGGCCGCATGTCATCGCCAGATGGTTCTCTCCCACGCTCTCGCCTTGCCAGCTAGTCGCATCCGTGACCGCGGGGAGAGGGTTTGCGGGCCAAGTGGAGGGCCACTACGCCCCCTCCCAGCAGGCGCACCTGGACATCCGTCAGGCCTAGGCTCTCCAGAAGGGCGGCCAGCGTCTGGGCGTTGGGAAAGTCCTGCAGGGAGTCGGCGAGGTAATGGTAGGCCGACATATCGCCGCCGACGAGGCCGGCCAGGAGAGGCACCAGCCGCCGTAGGTAGAAGCGATATAGGTGGCCGAACGGGCCTTCCGGCGGGTGCGTCATGTCCAGGCAAGCCAGCCGGCCTCCTGGCCTTAAGACGCGGGCCATCTCTGCCAGCCCGGCCGGCAGGTCCACCAGGTTGCGCAGGATGAAGGCGCTGACCACGCAATCGAACGTGTCGTCGGGGAAGGGAAGGTGTAGGGCATCGCCCAGCGCCCAGGCGATGCCGTCAAGGCCCCTGGCCTCCGCCTTGCGGCGTGCTTCCGCCAGCATTTGGGGGGCGAAGTCCAACCCGATTACCAGCGGGGCCCCCTGGCGTCGCAGGGCCAGGGCCAGGTCGCCGGTGCCCGTACCCACGTCCAGGGTCAGCGCTCCCCGCGGTGCGAGGGCGGCCGCCGTCCAGCGTCGCCAGCGCACGTCCTTCCCCAGGCTCATAAGCCGATTCAACAGGTCATAACGAGGAACAAGCCTATCGAACATGCGGCGTATCTCCGCTGCCCTGTCCACGGACATCTCAGCGATATCTTATATGGCGGGGTCCGGTCACTAAAGTGGTGTAGAGGTTCAGGGCAGGTAGCCAGAGGAGGTGACGGACAGACAAGGGGGAGCAGAGGGAGCAGGCCCGGAAAGAGGTGCGCGCCCGCATAAGGGAGCGGGTTAAGGGGGTCATCCAGCACGTGATAGCGGGCCATCGGGAGCGGCTACCGCTCAGGAGCGCTGCAGGCGGCGCTGCCCTATGGCAGTGGGGACCGGGGTGTGGAGCCTGGAGGACGCCCTCACCTAGCCGCACTTCCAGGCCCTCATCACAGCCGAGTGAGCGAGGGGGCTGGGACCATTGGGGGCCCGTGCACCACTGTCGGGAGGAAAGGCAGCCGGAGACAGGCTTGCCCCGGGCCCGACCCGCCCGCCGTGCTGCGGGTCCGCCAGCGCGTCCCGGCGCTGGCTCCCAGCTATAATACAGGTCGTGGACAGGAGCCGCGACTGGCTGGACCAGGCCGAGGGCGACCTGGTGCATGCCCAAAGCGACCTGGAGCGGGGCTTCTACGACTGGGCAGCCTTCTCGGCCCAGCAGGCGGCAGAGAAGGCGGTGAAAGCCGTCTTTCAGCGCCTGGGGGCCGAGGCGTGGGGCCACTCGGTGGCTGACCTGCTGGCGGAGCTAGCCGCCCACCGCCCGGTGCCCCCTGAGCTGCAGGATGCCGCCCTGGAGCTGGACAAGGCTTACATACCCGCGCGCTACCCCAACGCTCATCCATCGGGCTCGCCCCGGCGTCGCTACACCCGGGACGAGGCGGCGAGGCTTGTCCACCACGCGGAGGCCATCTATGAGTTCTGTTCGCATCTTCTTTCCCAAGCTTGACCGTAAGGAGGTGGTGGCCAGGCTGCAAGAGCGGCTACCCTTGCTGGCTCAGCACCTGGACTTGGCCCTTGTGGTCCTCTTCGGCTCCTATGCCCATGGCAACTATACCGTGGCGAGCGATATCGACCTGCTGGTGGTCTACCGTGGCCCCGAGAGGCCCGATGCCTTTGCCCTGGTGAAGCGTCTCCTGGCCCTGCCCCGCTTGGAGCCCCACGTATATAGCGAGGCCGAGTATAGCGCCCTGAAGCCCACCCTCATGGCCATGACGCGGGGCGGCCTGGTGCTGTGGGGTGACCAGGTGTAAGGGAGGCGACGCGGGGAGCAGGACCCAGGGCCGCGGCCAGGGGCAGGGGTGGCGGGTCCAGCAGAGCGTAGACGCAACGCTGGGGGCGCGGGCCCAGGCCCTGCCGGAGTTCGTATCGTCCGCCAACCAGGGCACCATGAACAACGTGGCCCTGGGCGGCCGGGACCCCCTGCGGGGGCGTCCCTTCGCCTACTACGGGACGGTGAGCGGGGGGCCGGAGGCGGCCCCCACCGGCCCGGTTTCTCGGCCGTCCACACCCACGAGCCAAATCATGAACACGCCGGTGAAGGCCTTACACATGGCCCAGCCCCTGGCCACCTTGGAGCGCCCGATAGGGCGTGGCTCTGGCCGTGAGGGGCGCCGGCGGATTGGGGTGGCATGGTGCGCCCCTGGGAGTTGGTGGCTCTCGCCGCGGTGACCATCGTGGCCTAGCGGCGGGCTTCACCGCGTAGAGCCTCTGAGGAGGCGACCCCGAGGACCGCGGCCTGCCACCTGCTGACGCTCGCCCATAGGCAGGTCGTTACCCTGCCCGGCTAATGCCGGCTGCCGGCCCAGGCCGGCGAGCGCCCAGCCATCGAGACGCCCGGGGGCGGCGGCTGGGGGAGCTTTAGTCCTGCCTGACAGTGGCGTAGGCGTGGCTGGAGGGCTCCACCCGCAGGTCGGGCAGCCAGGAGAGCCACCGCGGCAGCCACCAGTTCCAGCGCCCTAGCAGCGCCATGCTGGAGGACACCAGCACTGAGCGCACCAGGGTGGCATCCAGCACACCGTCACCGCCGCCGAGAAGCCCATCTGCTGGAACATCGCCAGCTCGCCCGAGGCGAAGCCACCAAACACCACCGCCATGCTGAGGGAGGCGCCGGTGATGAGCTTGCCGGTGGTGCACAGGCCGACGGAGACGGCCACGGCGGTGTCGCCAGTCTCATCGTAGCGCTCGCGGATGCGGCCCAGCAAGAAGACCAGGTAGTCTATGGACAGCCCGAAGAGTAGCGCGGACAGGAAGATGGGGATCCAGGCCTGGTTGTGTCAAGAAGTTTGTGTAGACCTCTGTGTCCGGGGGGCATAGCGCTCAC
>JAVVHA010000007.1 GCA_032249735.1 Dehalococcoidia bacterium
CGGAGGCGAACACAGGCACCCCCTCCTCCAGCACCACCTCCATCTGCCGACGGATGAAGTCGGGCCCGAAGCGCACGGGTGGCTCCCTCTCCTCCACCTCTGGGAGCTCCCACTGCCTCTTCAGCTTTTCCACAAACTCCCTTTGCTCCTTGGGGAAGAGCTGACGGATGTCCCGGCCCTGGATGACTCCCTGGGGGACGTCGGGGAGCTGCCCCATGGTGGGGAGGAGGAGGTCTACGCCGAAGGGCTTATCGGTGAGGTCGCGCACCTTGCGGATCTCGCGTCGCAGCTCATCTGGGGGCATGACGGCGGCGCCTATGACCCCGAGGCCCCCAGCGTTGGAGACGGCGGCCACCAGCTCGGCCCTGGCCACCCCACCCATGCCCGCCAGGATAACGGGGTACTCGATGCCCAACATCTCGCACAGCTTGGTCCTGAGGACGGGCCTCGGCACGTCGCACCTCCCTAGCGCATATGGGACCTCGGGATCGTAGCCATTATAGGCGTCAGTTGACGTATACGGCAAGGTCGGCCCGCCAAGCAGGGTGCTATAATCCTCACCGTGGGGGAGAAGACGCAGCTGCTAGTCCTCCTGGACGGCCACGGTATCATCCACCGCTCATATCATGCCATGAAGGAGCAGCCTCTCACCGTGCGACGCACGGGAGAGGTAATAAGCGCCGTATACGGATTTGCCAACACCCTGCTTTCGGTCCTGCAGGAGCTGAAGCCCACCCATGTAGCGGTGGCCATGGACAAGGGGCGGACCACCTTCCGCCACCGGCTGGACCCCCATTACAAGGCCCATCGGGTGGAAACGCCCGACGAACTGCGCGATCAGATAGCGCGGTGCCGCCAGATCATCGAGGCCTTCGGCATCCCCATCTACGAATACGAAGGCTACGAGGCCGACGACATCCTGGGGACCTTGGCCCGCCAGGCATCGGCCATGGGGGTGGAGACCTACCTGGTGAGCCTGGACTCGGACATCGCCCAGCTGGTGGGCGATGGCGTACGCCTCTGGCTCTACCGCCCCTACCAGCGGGACTCAGTGGTATACGCTAGTCCCGAGGACGTGCGCCTCCGCTACGGCGTCCTGCCCCGTCAGCTCCCCGACCTGAAGGCCCTCAAGGGGGACCCCACTGATAACATCCCGGGCGTGCCGGGGATCGGAGAGAAGACGGCTGTGCGCCTCCTGCAGAAGTTCGGCTCCATCGAGGCCATATATGAGAATCTGGAGCAGGTGGAACCCCCTAAGCTCCGGGAGGCCCTCCGCCAGCATGAGGAGCAGGTGCGGAGGGCCAAACTGCTGGCCACCATCGTCACCGACGTCCCGGTGACTCTCGACCTGGAGGCGGCTGACTTCCGTGCCCACTACCGGCGCCAGCGTGTCCTAGAGATCTTCCGCGAGCTGGAGTTCCGCAGCCTGGTGCCCCGTCTCCCGCCCGACCAGGAGACAGGGCCTCAGCTCCCCCTTCTGGAGGAGACGTCGGTGGCTGTGGAGAGGGCGGCGGTGGCCGAGGGTTACCAAGTGGTGAGGGATGAAGGCCTTTTGTCCCACCTGGCCCGACGGCTGGAGCGGGCTGGCCGCTTCAGCTTCGATACGGAGACCACCAGCCAGGAGGCCATGCGTGCCCGCCTGGTGGGCCTCTCCTTCGCCCTCCCCGGTGGCGAGGCCTACTACATCCCTGTGGGCCACCAGAGCGATGCTTATCAGCTGCCTTTGGGCCTGGTCCTGGAACGCCTCCGCCCCCTCCTGGAGGACGAGAGGGTCAAGAAAGTAGGGCACAACGCCAAGTACGACATCATCGTCTTGGCCCAGGAAGGGGTGTGGGTGCGGGGCCTGGAGTTCGACACCATGATCGCCGCCTTCCTGCTGGGGGAGGGAGGGGGTGGCAGCTATCGCCCTGGCGAGGGCGCTCTGAGCCTCAAGTGGCTGGCCTCCCGCCTCTTGGGCGTGGAGATGACAGAGATAAGCCAGCTCATAGGCAAGCCGGGCAAGGGCCAGATCTCTATGGCCCAGGTGCCTGTGGAGGCCGCCGCCCGTTACGCCTGCGCCGATGCCGACATGGCCCTGCGCTTGAGCGAGGCCCTGGCCTCCCGTCTCCGGGAAAAGGGTATGGAGAAGCTCTTCCACGAGATCGAGATGCCCCTGGTGCCGGTGCTGGCCCGCATGGAGCTCAACGGGGTGGCCGTGGACGTGGGTGTCCTAAGGGAGATGTCCGGGGTGCTGGCGGAGGAGATCGGCAAGGTGGAGGAGGAGATCTTCCGAATGGTGGGCCATCGCTTCAACATATCCTCCCCCCAGCAGTTGAGCCGTGTCTTGTTCGACGAGCTCCGCCTCCCTAAGACCCGAAAGCTCAAGTCCGGCATCTACTCCACCGATGCCCAGTCGCTGGAGGACTTGCGGGGTGCCCATCCCGTCATCGACCTTATCTTCGAGCACCGGGAGTTGACCAAGCTGAAGAGCACATATGTGGACGCCCTGCCGGCCCTGGTGAACCCTCGCACCGGCCGCATCCACAGCGAGTTTAACCAGACGGGGGCAGCCACCGGCCGTATCACCTCCAGCAACCCCAACCTGCAGAACATCCCGGTGCGCACGGAACTGGGAGCCCAGATCCGCCGCGCCTTTGTGGCCCGGGACGTGGGGCCCGACCCATACCTGCTGGCAGCCGATTATTCCCAGATCGAGCTGCGTATCATGGCCCATCTATCCCAGGACAAGACCTTGGTGGAGGCCTTCCTGCGGGATGAGGACATCCACGCCTCCACCGCCTCCCAGGTCTTCGGTGTCCCTCTGGACCAGGTGACCCCGGCCATGCGGCGGCGGGCCAAGGTGTTTAACTTCGGCGTGCTGTATGGCCTTTCGGACTGGGGGCTCTCGGTGCGGGAACGCATCCCGAGGGAGGAGGCGGCTGAATTCATCCGCCGCTACTTCGAGCGCTACCCCGGCGTGCGCCGCTACATCGACGAGACGGTACAGAGGACGCGGGAGCTGGGCTATGCCGAAACCCTCTTCGGCCGCCGCCGCTACCTGCCGGACATCAACTCCCCCAACCAGAATGTGCGCCAGGCGGCTGAGCGGGCGGCCATCAACATGCCTGTGCAGGGGACCACCGCCGACATCATGAAGCTGGCCATGAACCGCATCTATGCTGAGATGGAGCGCCGCCGTATGCGCTCCCTCATGATCCTGCAGGTGCACGATGAGCTCATCTTCGAATGCCCAGCCCAGGAGCTGGAGGAGATGCGGGCCATCGTCTTGGACGTAATGCCATCTGTGGCCCAGCTCTGCGTCCCCCTCAAGGTGGATGTGAAGGTGGGTAAGAGCTGGGGAGAGATGGAGTAGGCCGCTGCCGCTGTGCCCGAGCTCCCCGAGGTAGAGACCATTCGGCGCCAACTCCATCCGCTGGTGGTGGGGAGGTGCATTCTCGAGGCCTGGCTCGCTCCCCAGGCCTCCC
Source organism: Dehalococcoidia bacterium (assembly GCA_032249735.1). Taxonomy (GTDB): domain Bacteria; phylum Chloroflexota; class Dehalococcoidia; order SM23-28-2; family HRBIN24; genus JAVVHA01. The sequence goes on from JAVVHA010000007.1 coordinate 3,465, forward strand.
GTCTAGCCGTCTCGCCTTCCGATCCTCAGGCCCTGGCGCGTGGCCTGCAAGGGCGGCGCATCCTAGACCTAGGCCGCCGTGGCAAGTTCCTTCTCTTCGCCCTCGATGATGGGCGCACGTGGGTGGCCCACCTGCGCATGACGGGCTCCCTCGTCCACCGGCCAGGGCTATGCCAGGGGGCCTTTCTACGGGCTGCCTTGGCCCTGGACGACGGTTCCCACCTCTGTTACCACGACCAGCGCAAGCTGGGGTGCATGTGGCTGGTGGACGACCCCTCCCAGGTGGTGGGCCACCTGGGGCCCGAACCTCTGGACCCGGCGTTAACCCCCGAGGGGTTGTGGGGGCGCCTGAGAGGCAGGCGGACGGCCATCAAGGCTGTGCTGCTAGATCAGAGGGCCCTGGCTGGGGTGGGCAATATCTATGCCGATGAGGCCCTCTTTGCGGCGGGCATCCATCCCCGTCGCTCTGCCTCATCCCTCACGCTGGAGGAGGCGGAGCGTCTGTTGGTGGCCCTGAGGGTGGTGCTGGAGGGGGCCATACGCCACGGCGGCACCACCTTTCTGACGTATTTGGATGCTACCGGTGCCCCTGGCTCCCATGGGGAGCATGTGCGGGTCTTCCGGCGGGAGGGGAAGCCCTGCCCGCGGTGCGGAGGGCCCATAGCCCGCACCAAGTTAGGGGGCCGCACCACCTATCTCTGCCCGGCCTGTCAGCAGTGAGCTGGGGGCGAGAGGCCACATGGACCCTATTGGGAGGCCGATGAGGCGGCCTGCACCGATAGCAGCGTGGCCCGCACCACGACGCGGTCGGTGTATTCACCCCCATAAGGGTCGTTGCGGTTGGGTATGAAGGTGCCGCCACAGGTGATGATCGTGATGGTGTCCTCCTTGGTAGGCCCCATGACCTTGACAGCCTCCGGGTCATTAGGGTCGACGGTGAAGTTGTCTACCACCCGGTATATAAGCTCCTTCCCTTCTTGGGTGAGGACGGAGATGGTGTCGCCCGGGGCCAGTTGGCTGAGGCTCCAGAAAACGGCAGGGGCCTTATCCCAAGTTACGTGGCCGGCGAAGACAGCATTGCTACCTTGCCCTGGCAGGGCGGAGAAGTCGTACCAGGCCACCACCCACCCAGGGCGCTTGGCGTTGGTCCAGTCAGGCACCAAGGGTACCCCGTTCCTGTCCATGCCCAGGACGATAACTGGGGCGTCCACGCCTATGGATGGGATGCGCATGCGTGTGGGGGGTGTCTCGTTGACTTTTACGGGGGTGGGTGTGGGGGAGGGTTGGGCAGTGACCTCGGGGGTGACGGTGGCCACATAGGCCAGGGGTGGCCTGGGGGCCTGGGGGGTGGCGGCCTTGCTGCCAGTGCGTCCCGTAAGGGAGAGGGCCACAAGGGCCAGGCCTGCCGCCGCCAGCAGCCCTGCCGCCGCCCATGCCCATAGCAGCCGCTTATGCCGGAGAGTGAGGCCCCTCTTCACCTCGAGAGCCTAGTATACTAGCGAGGGCCCCAGGAGCCTAGGGGCTGGCACCTCTAGGTTGGGAAGGGCGTAAGATGGAAAGTCGTATGGAAGGGCCTGAGCCGCCCAAGGGCATTTTGGTGGGCCATTGGACCCATCGGGAGGCGTGCACCGGGTGCACCGTCGTCCTCTGCCCTCAGGGGGCGGTGGGGGGCGTGGCTGTGGCTGGCGGAGCGCCGGGCACACGCGAGACAGACCTCCTGCGCCCTGGCTTCTTGGTGGAGAAGGTCCATGGCATCCTCCTCACTGGTGGCAGCGCCTTTGGCCTCGATGCCGCAGGGGGAGTCATGCGGTGGCTGGAGGAGCAGGGGGCGGGTTTCGTGACGCCGGCGGGGGTGGTGCCCATCGTGGTGGGGGCGGTGATATATGACCTATCCCTAGGGCGTTCGGACCTACGGCCCGACGCCGCCGCTGGCTATGCCGCCTGCCAGCAGGCTGGGCCTGGCCCCGTGGCCCAGGGGAGCGTGGGCGCTGGCACAGGGGCCTCCGTGGGCAAGGCCTTGGGGCTGCAGTGGGCCACCAAGGGAGGGCTAGGTGTCCATCTGGAGGCGGTGGCTGGGGGGGCACAGGTATGGGCCCTGGTAGTGGTCAACTCCTTCGGCGAGGTGGTGGACCCGGAGACTGGCGAGGTGGTGGCCGGAGTGCGCAGGGAAGGGGGCGGCTACACGCTCACCCTAGAGCTCCTGAAGATGGGGAGAGGCCTTCGTCCCTTCCCCGCTACCAACAGCACCATCGGAGTGGTGGTGACGGACGCTCCTTTGGACAAGGCCGCCTGCCAGCGGCTGGCGGAGATGGCCCACGATGGTATGGCTCGGGCTGTGCGGCCCTGCCATACCCAGGTGGACGGAGACGTCATCTTCGCCCTGGCCACGGGAACAGGGCCAGCAGCAGACCTGACCGTACTGGGAGCCCTGGGGGCGCGGGCGGTGGAGAGGGCCATAGTGCGGGCGGTGGAGGAGGCTACCTCTTTGGGGGGGCTCCCGTCCAGCCGCGAATGGCCGCGTTGAAGGCCTCGGCGCCGGCGTGATATCATTCGGCCAGGGCATGAGCGAACTGGAAGCTCTGCATCAGCAGATCCGGCGCTGCACGGATTGCCCCCTGAGCCAGACCCGCACTCAAGCTGTGCCTGGCGAGGGCCCCGAGAAGGCAGAGGTGATGTTCATCGGGGAGGGGCCCGGCTTCCACGAGGATCGGCAGGGCCGGCCCTTCGTGGGGCCGGCGGGGCGCTTCCTCGATGAGCTGTTGGCCTCCGTGCACCTGCGGCGGGAGGAGGTTTACATAACCAACGTGGTCAAGTGTCGGCCGCCCAACAACCGCGACCCCTTGCCGTCGGAGGTTCAGGCCTGTCGCAAATATTTGGAGCAACAGCTGGCCATTGTCCGGCCGCGGGTGGTGGTGACCTTGGGGCGCCATTCCCTGGCCTGGTTCTTCCCCAAGGACTCCATCACCAAGGTACACGGGCAAGTGCGGGTCAAGGACGGCGTCTTCTTCCTGCACCTGTACCATCCGGCGGCCGCTTTGCATCTGCCGGCCATGCGCCAGACCATCGAAGAGGACTTCCGCCGCCTGCCGGAGGTGCTGGCCCAGGCCCGCCGCGCTCCTCAAGCCGCGGAGCCGCCTCCCTCCGCAGAGCAGATGCGTCTTTTCTAGGGGTGTGCCATGGCCCAGAAGCTGCGTGTTGTCCCCTTGGGAGGGCTAGGGGAGATAGGGAAGAACATGATGGCCCTGGAGCTGGAGGACGACCTTCTAATCATCGATGCTGGCGTCATGTTCCCTGAGGAGGAGATGCTGGGCATCGACCTGGTGATCCCTGATGTGAGCTATGTGGAGCGGAGGAGGCACAAGCTGCGGGGCATCATCATCACCCATGGCCACGAAGACCACACGGGGGCCCTGCCATATGTGTTGCCCAGGATCCCCGCCCCTATATACTGCACCCGCCTAAGCCGTGGCCTTATCGCTGTCAAGCTGCGAGAGCACGGCCTCCTGGAGCAAGCCGACCTGCGAGTTGTCAACTACGGGGAGCGCATAAGGCTGGGTGCCTTTACCGTGGAGTTTGTAAGGGTGACCCACAGCATACCCGACTCAGCGGCCCTGGCCATCGAGACGCCCCTGGGTCTTGTCTTCCACACCGGCGACTTCAAGCTGGACCACACGCCGGTGATGGGCCTGCCCACCGACCTGCAGCGCATCGCCCAGCTGGGGCGGCAGGGCGTCCTCCTGATGCTATCCGATTCCACCTATGCCGATGTGCCGGGATACACCCCCTCGGAGCGCATTGTGGGGGAGACGTTGTGGAAGATCATGGCCACCTCCCCGGGGCGGGTCATCGTGGCCACCTTTGCCTCCCTCATCTCCCGCGTGCAGCAGGTGGTGGATGCCGCCACTGCCTGCGGCAGGCGGGTATTCGTCACCGGACGCAGCATGCTGGAGAACGTGGCCATGGCCCTGGAGCAGGGATACCTGGAGACGGACCAGGACCTCCTGGCGCCCATGGAGCGGATGCGGGGCCTGAAGCCCCATCAGGTGGTCATCGTCACCACGGGGGCTCAGGGAGAACCCACCTCCGCCCTGGTGCGCATGGCCAACCGTGACCACCGCTTCGTGGAGATACAGCCTGGCGATACCGTCATCCTCTCATCGTCTCCCATCCCCGGCAACGAGGTGCTGGTCAACCGCACCATCAGCAATCTGTACCGGCTTGGAGCACGGGTAGTGCACAGTCGTATGGCCGATGTACACGTGCGGGGCCACGCCGCTCAGGAGGAGCTGAAGCTCATGCTAGGGCTGGTGCGACCCCAGTTCTTCGTGCCCATACATGGAGAGTACCGACACTTGGCCCAGCACGCCGAGCTGGCCCGCCTCATGGGAGTAAAGGCCGAGAACGTCTTCATCTTGGAGGACGGCGACATCCTGGAGATCGATGGCAGTGGGGGGCGGGTGGTGGGCCGCGCCCCCGCTGACCTGGTATATGTGGATGGCCTGGCCGTGGGGGTGGGACATGTGGTCCTGCGGGACCGTCGTCACCTAGCGAGCGACGGTATCCTGGTGGCGTTGGTGACGGTGGACAAGCACACGGGTCGCCTCCTGGGCCCGCCCGACTTGGTGTCGCGGGGATTTGTAGAAGATCTCTCCGGCCCCTTGCTGGAGAAGGCGCGGCGGGTGGTCATGGAGGCAGTCGCCAGCCGCGAGGGGGCCATCGATCGGGCGGAACTCGCATCCCGTCTGCACGATGCCCTCCTTGCTTTCCTTTACAATGAGACACGCCGGCGGCCCATGATCCTGCCCCTGACGGTGGAGGTGTGAGGATGCCACAGCGGGCCCGCAGGCGCCGTGGGCGGGTGGCCCGCCGCGGCCGGAGACGTGGGTTTCCCCGTTGGCTGCTGCGGCTGGGGGGCGCCCTGGCCCTTGGGGGAGGCCTCTCCTTCTTTTTATGGTGGGCCCTGCCGTGGCTTCTGGAGGCCTTGGGCCTAGGCCTGGCTTTGGTGGCCCTGGTCCTGGCGATAGACGTATGGGTGCTGGCGCAGCGTCCCCGTCTCAGCATGGGGGTGTGGCGTTGGTGGGGGGCTGTGCATCTGGCGGCTGTGGTGGCCTTAGGCGTGCTAGGGCAGGTGCGCCCATCTCTCGCCTGGCGGGGCGTCTCTTGGGAAGAGGTCTCCTTTGGCGGGAAGGTAGGCGAGTTCTTGTCCGCAGAGCCATGGGGGGTGGCGGCCCTAGTCCTGCTAGCCGTGTTGGCGGTGGTCCTCACCTGGCCCCCTCTCGCCCGTACCCTTTGGCTGGGGCGACACTCGGTGTGGGCTTTCGGCCGCGGATGGGAGGCGTTGCGGCATCTCCTGATGGGACGGCGGCCTGTCGCTCCGCTGGACGAGCCGCCACCGGCAAGCCAACGCCGAGACGAAACCCCTCCCTTCCTCGCCCATTGGGACGAGGAGTGGCCAGCTCCCGCGGCGGCCGAGACGGAGGAGGCAGTGGTTCTGGCTGCCCCCTTGAAGGATGGGTGGGAGCTGCCGCCTATGGATCTTCTGGAGCGTTCGCCGGAGGAGGGACGGCCCCCCGACAACGAGGCGCGGGCTCGCCTCATCGTGGAGACGCTGCGCAGCTTCGGGGTGGACGCCAAGGTGGTCTCCATTCAGCAGGGGCCCACCGTCACCCAGTTTGGTATCGAGCCGGGCTGGGAGGTGAAGACGCGCCAGGTGCCGGAGCGGGACGAGAAAGGGCGCATCGTTGGCTACCGCACGGAGGTGGTATCCAGGACCAGGGTGCGGGTAAATCGTATCACGGCCCTGGCCAACGACCTGGCGCTGGCCCTGGCCGCCCCAAGCATCCGCATTGAGGCGCCGGTGCCTGGGCGACCCATCATCGGCATCGAGGTGCCCAACGTCTCCCCCTCGGTGGTGAGCCTGCGCAGCGTTATGGAGAGCCAGGCCTTCCAAAGGGTGGCGGCCCGCTCCCGTCTGGCCCTCGCCCTGGGCAAGGGAGTATCGGGGGAGCCTGTGGCCGCCGATCTAGCCAAGATGCCCCACCTGCTCATCGCTGGCGCCACTGGCTCCGGCAAGAGTGTGTGTATCAACTCCATCATCACCTGCCTGCTCATGCGCAACACGCCGGAGGAGGTGCGGCTGGTGCTCATCGACCCCAAGAGGGTGGAGCTGACCCCCTTCGCCTCCGTGCCCCATCTGGTGTTTTCCCATGTCATCGTGGAGGTGGACGAGGTGCCGGCGGTGCTGGCGGCCGTCATCCGGGAGATGGAGTCACGATATCGGGCCTTCGCCTCCTTGGGGGTTCGTAACATCGATGGGTATAACCAGAGCCCCCGCGCTCAGGAGAAGATGCCTTACTGGGTAGTGGTCATCGACGAGCTGGCTGACCTGATGCTCTCTGCCCCATACCAAGTGGAGAAGGCGCTGGTACGTCTGGCCCAGCTAGCGCGGGCCACGGGCATCCACCTCATTGTGGCCACCCAGAGGCCCTCGGTGGATGTGGTGACGGGGCTCATTAAGGCCAACTTCCCCACCCGCATCGCCTTCGCTGTCAGCTCTCAGGTGGACTCCCGCACCATCCTGGACATGGCAGGAGCGGAGAAGCTTTTGGGGCGGGGCGACATGCTCTATATGCCCACCGATGCCTCGCAGCCGCGGCGCATCCAGGGGTGTTACGTCTCCGACGCAGAGATAGAGAGGGTAGTGAAATGGTGGGCCGATGAGCGGTTCAGCCACCTGCGGCCGCCGCCCATGGATCACCTTCTGGAGGAGACCGCGGTGGAGGATGTCCCCGAGGAGGACCCACTATTGGAGGCCGCCCGCGACCTGGCCATGCTCCACCGCCGCATCTCGCCCCGCCTGCTGCAACGACGGCTGAACATCGGCCGTGAGCGGGCGGTGCGGCTCATACAGGCCCTGGAACGGGCAGGCATCGTGGCCCATGCCGACGACCCCATGGCCTCTCGTCGCGTCCTTGTCCATCACGACGAGGTGGTATGAGGGGAATAGCCCAGCTGTCCTCCGGCATCTTGACACCACTGGCGGGCCATGCTATATAGGAGGTGAAAGGAGGTGAGGCCGTGACCAGGCTGCACAAGCTGGTTGCGGTGCTCCAAGTGGAGATAGGAAGGCCCCGTGGAGGGACCACGGGGCAGCCCGGCGGCGCCTGACTGCCGCTCGAACGGTGAAGCCGGCGAAGGGATGAGCTGCCGGGATGTCCAGGCGGGCAAGCCGCCGAAACTGGGCGGCGGTTGGGAAGCGAGGAGAACAAAGGGGGCCCCGGTCAAAAGGCCGGGGCCTTTGAGTTTCCATAATGGGCCCATCCCCCCTGGACGGGGCAGGGAGGCGTGGATAAAATGGGCCTGCAGTATTAAGCGAGCCGGGGTCGGGGCTCATGTCGGACAAGCTTTGGCGGGAAGTCCAGGAGATCCTGGAACGGGCGGAGAGGGAGAAGCCCCCCCTCAGACGGCGCTTGCGATGGCATAAGCCACATCTGTCGTTGCCCAGAGTGTCCCTTCCCAAGCCCACCTTTGGGCAGATGCTCCTTTTGGCCCTGGGCATCATCGTGCTGGGCTATGTCTTGGGCTCCCTGGGGGACGTGGCAGGCCGGGTGCTGGTGTTAGGGGGCCTCGGGGCTTTTGCCCTCATCTTCTTCCTCTCCCTGCGGCGGGTAGGCCAGCCCCCTGAGAAGAGGTGGCGGGGCCAGCCTCTGGACCTGGGGCGTCCCAGCGTGGGGCGGCGGTTCCTGGGCTGGCTGGGAAGGTGGCGGGGCCGCCGCTGAGGCCCGGGTGCCGCTGGGCCTCGTGTGCTGTGGGGGCTCACAGTCCCTTGCCCGTGCAGGACCTACCTGGTAACATCGGGCTGACATGCGCCGGTGGGCAGGTTGGTGGGGTGGGGCCCTCGTGGTGGCCCTCCTATTGGCAGCTTGCCGGGGCGGGGGGGACAAGGAGCCATCGCCCCAGGCAGGCCGCATCTCCCTCACGGACCCCCGCGCCGTGCCCACGGCCGAACCATGGTCCCAGCCTCCCCCTGTCCGCTACTTGGAGGGTGGCCCGTTGGAGGGCAGCCCAACGCCCACGGCCACTGCCGAGGAGGGAGGGACGGCTCCTCAGGAGTGCGGCGACGTCTACGTGGTCCGGCCTGGCGATACCCTTGGCAGCATCGCCGCCCGTTGCCAGGTGGACCTTAAGAAGCTTATCGACGCCAACCCGGACATCCAGGACCCCAGCCGTATCTTCCCCGGCCAGCGGATCCGTATCCCGCGTTAGTGCCGGCGTTCACAATCCCTCTCATAGGTCGTTGCGTCCACGGGATCCTCTATGTTAGCATGGCCCCGAAGGGGGGAGACCTCCATGGCAGTGGAAGAGCGCAGGCTAGCTCAGAAGCTGGAGGAACTGCAGAGGTTAAAGGAGCTCTCCCGTCAGGGCGGGGGGCCGGAGCGTATAGAGGCTCAGCATCGTCGTGGCAAGCTCACTGCCAGGGAGAGGCTGGACATCCTGTTGGACCCAGGGAGCTTCGAGGAGCTGGACGCCCTGGTGGTGCACCGGTCCACGGAGTTTGGGCTGGACAGCCAGCGGTTCTATGGCGACGCCGTGGTGACGGGCTACGGCACCATTGACGGCCGCCTGGTATACGTCTTTTCGCAGGACTTTACCGTGCTGGGGGGGTCCCTATCGGAGGCGGTGGGGGAGAAGATATGCAAGGTGATGGACCTGGCCCTTAAGAACGGGGCGCCCATCATCGGCATTAACGATTCAGGCGGCGCCCGCATCCAAGAGGGAGTGGTGTCGCTCAAGGGGTACGGGGAGATATTCCTGCGCAACACCCTGGCATCGGGGGTCATACCGCAGATATCGGTTATCATGGGGCCGTGCGCTGGAGGGGCCGTCTACTCCCCAGCCATCACCGACTTCATCTTCATGACCAGCTCCGCCTACATGTACATCACAGGCCCAGATGTGGTGAGGGCGGTGACCCAGCAGGAGGTGACGCACGAGGGGCTGGGCGGGGCCCAGATCCACGCCACCAAAAGCGGGGTGGCCCACTTCGTCCTGGACAGCGAGGAGGAGTGTCTGCGGGAGGTGCGCCGCCTCCTCTCATTCCTACCCTCCAACAACATGGAGGACCCTCCAAGCCTGGAGCCCACTGACGACCCCATGCGCCGTTGCGACGACCTGCTGGACATCGTGCCTGAGGACCCGGCCAAGCCCTACGACATGCATGAGGTGATATATCGCATCGTGGACGATGGGGACTTCCTGGAGGTGCACCCCTATTGGGCCCAGAGCATCGTGGTGGGCTTCGCCAGGATGAACGGGCGGCCAGTGGGGATAGTGGCTAATAACCCAGCGGTACTGGCGGGGGTGCTGGATATCGCCTCCTCTCGCAAGGCGGCCCGCTTCGTCCGCTTCTGCGACGCCTTTCATATACCCATCGTCACCCTGGTGGACGTGCCTGGCTACTTGCCGGGGGTGGAGCAGGAGCAGGGGGGCATCATCACCCACGGCGCCAAGCTGTTGTACGCCTATTCGGAGGCCACGGTGCCCAAGGTCACCTGCATCCTGCGCAAGGCCTATGGCGGCGCCTATCTGGTGATGGGGTCCAAGCACCTGCGGGCCGATATCAACTACGCCTGGCCCACGGCGGAGATCGCCGTCATGGGGCCGGAGGGGGCGGTCAACATCGTCTTCCGCCGGGAGCTGGAGCAGGCGCCCGACCCCGAGGCCCGGCGGCGCGAGCTGGTGGAGGACTACCGGCGTCGCTTCGCCAACCCCTATGTGGCCGCTGCCCGTGGCTTCATCGACGACGTCATCGACCCCCGCGACACCAGGGCCAAGATCATCAAGGCCCTAGAGATGCTCAAGAACAAGACGGATACCAACCCGCCCAAGAAGCATGGCAATATACCCCTATAGAGCCAGAGAGGTGGTGCCGATATGGGTGTCCGCATCACCGATACGACCCTTCGTGATGCCCACCAAAGCCTCCTGGCCACCCGCATGCGCACGGAGGACATGCTCCCCATCGCCCCCCTTATGGACGAGGTGGGCTTCCACAGCGTGGAGGTGTGGGGTGGGGCTACCTTCGACACCTGCTTGCGCTTCTTGCGGGAGGACCCCTGGGAGCGGCTGCGCCAGCTGAAGAAGGCCTTCCGGCGCACCCCCCTGCAGATGCTCCTGCGGGGGCAGAACGTGGTGGGCTACCGCCATTACGCTGACGACGTGGTGGAGAAGTTCGTGGAGCTGGCAGCCAAGAACGGCATCGACATCTTCCGCATCTTCGACGCCGTCAACGACCTGCGCAACCTGGAGACGGCCGTGCGGGCGGCCAAAAGGGTGGGGGCGCACGTACAGGGCGCCATCTGCTACACCATCAGCCCTGTCCACACCCTGGACCTCTACGCCCGCCTGGCGCGACAGCTGGAGGAGATGGGGTGTGACTCCATCTGCATCAAGGACATGGCTGGCCTCCTCCACCCCTATGACGGTTATGAGCTGGTGCGTCGCCTTAAGGAGACGGTGCGTGTGCCCATTCAGCTACATGCCCACTGCACTGCTGGCCTGGCCCCCATGACAGTGTTGAAGGCCATCGAGGCCGGGGTGGACGTGGTGGACTGCGCCGTCTCCAGCATGGCCCTCGGCACGTCCCAACCCCCTTGCGAGCCTCTGGTGGCCACTCTGCGGGGCACCCATTACGACCCTGGCCTGGACCTGGAGCTCCTGAGCCGCATATCTGACTACTTCGCTCAGGTGCGGGAGAAGTACGCCGCCTTTGAGGGGGGCGTAATGGTGGACGTAGGGGTGCTGGTGCACCAGGTGCCTGGTGGCATGGTCTCCAATCTCGTATCCCAGCTGCGGGAGCTGGGGGCTGCTGACCGCCTCAAAGAGGTCCTGGCAGAGATCCCCCGCGTGCGGGCCGATCTAGGCTACCCACCCCTGGTGACGCCCACCAGCCAGATAGTGGGCATCCAGGCCGTCCTGAACGTCCTGGCCGGCCAGCGCTACAAGCAGGTGACCAAGGAGACCCGTGCCTACGTCCAAGGCTACTACGGGGCACCGCCGGGCCCTGTCCATCCTGAGGTGAAGGCCCAAGTGTTGGGCGATGCCCAGGAGATCGTCGGCCGGCCCGCCGACCATATCCCCCCTGAGCTGGAAAAGGCGCGCCAGGAGATAGGCCATCTGGCCCAGAGCGAGGAAGACGTGGTGAGCTACGTCCTCTTCCCTCAGGTGGCGCGGGAGTTCTTCGAGTGGCGGGCGCGGGGCTCCCCCTTGGAGGAGGAGGTGGTGGCGGCCATCGCTGCCGCCCTGGTGCAGCACGGGCCGCCACCGGCGCCTGCGGCGCCCACGCACCCTCCATCGTGGTGGAAGATGGCCGGCCGACAGCGTCTCCTCCATAGGATGGGCACGCCATGAAGCTGGTGGTGGACGGGCAGGAGTTCGATGTGGACCCCCAAGGGGAGGTGGTGCGGGTAGGGGGGCGGGAATACTCGGTGCGCGTGCAGCGCATGCGGGACATCGTCACCGTCTATGTCAACGAGAGGCCCTACCGCATCCAGATCCTAGAGGAGAACCCGTGGTCGGGGGACGCCTTCAAGGTGCTGGTGGATGCCCGCTATCATCAGGTGGCCATAGTGGGGAGGGCTGTCCAGCGCCCTCGCCCTGTGCACCCCCCACAACGCCGTCCCATGGCCCCTGAGGGCCCTGGGGCAGTGACGGCCCCCGTGGCGGGCAGGGTGGTGAGCGTGCACGTTCAGCCGGACCAGGAGGTGGAGGAGGGGGATCTCCTACTCATCATCGAGGCCATGAAGATGGAGAACGAGATACGCGCCCCCTTTAAAGGCCGGGTAAAGGAGGTGAAGGTGCAAGCCGGGGCGCGGGTGGCCGAGGGGGAGGTGCTGGTGGTCCTGGAGCCCATCTAGAGCTCAGGGAGGGCCACCAAGGAGGTGGTGCTCTGGATCCCCTCGATCTTGCGGATGCGCTCCCCCAGGATAGGCGGGATATCGGTGAGGTTCTCCACCTCCAGCTCGGCCACGATATCGTAAGGGCCCATCACCTGGTGGGCCTCCACCACCTGGGGGATGCGCTTGATCTCCTCTGCCACCTGGCGCGTATGGGCGGGGTCCACCACAATGAGGACGTAGGCCTTGATCATGGCATCGCCTCCTGTCGCCGTCCTCAATTATAAGTAGCGCGTGGAGGCGAGGGAACTTGGGGCGCTCGTTAAAAGCATCTTCTTTTCACCCTGCAGCCACTACCCATCAGGTCATCTTTGTGCTACCATAGAAAGGGCTTAGGTCTGCTCGAATATGGGGGAGAGGGGTCATGCCCAGGGATGACTTTGTGATCCGCATCGGTGGCGATACAGCTCTGGGCGGCATCATTAGCACCGGCGAGAACTTCACTCTGGCGGCGGCGCGCTTCGGCTTCCACACCTTCACCTTTCGCACCTATCCGGCGGAGATCAAGGGCGGCCATGCCTGGTTCCAGGTGCGCATAAGCCATCGCCCCGTCATCTCCCTGGGGGACGGGTGCGACATCCTGGTGGCCTTCGACCAGGAGGCATACGAGCTCCACCGGGAGGACCTCAACCCATACGGCGTCCTCATCTACGACTCCGACCTGGTGCATCCCCAGGAGGACAAGGGGATCACCTTGTATGGGGTGCCGTTCCAAAGGCTGGCCCGCCAGGAGCTGGAGTTCGTGCGGGGCACCAACACCCTGGTGCAGGGGCTGTTGGCGGGCCTCTTCGGCCTGCCCCTGGTGGCTCTGGAGGAGATCGCTCGCCAGCGGTACCGCCGCCGCCCTGAGATCTTGCAAAAGAACATCGAGGCCTTGCGCTTCGGCTACGAGTACGTCAAGCGGCTGGAGAAGAGGGATGGCTTCTGGCTGGGGGCGGCGGACCGGGTGGCCCGCCTGGTCATGAGCGGCAACGAGGCCATCGTAGCTGGGGCGCTTCATGCTGGGTGTCGGTACTTCGCCGGTTATCCCATCACCCCTGCCTCGGACATCCTCGAGGCCATGGCTGCCGAGCTCCCTCGCCTGGGAGGTGTCTGTGTGCAGACGGAGGACGAGATGGCGGCCTTGGCATCGGCCATTGGCGCCTCTTATGCTGGCGTCAAGGCTATGACAGCCACCTCAGGCCCCGGTCTGAGCCTCATGACGGAGCTCCTAGGCCTGGCCTCCATGGCTGAGATCCCGGTGGTTATCGTGGATGCCCAGAGGGCAGGCCCCAGCACAGGCATGCCCACCAAGCTGGAGCAGGCCGACCTCTTCCATGCCCTCTACGGTGGACACGGCGACTTCCCGCGTATCGTGGTCGCCCCGGGCTCGGTGGCCGATTGCCTGCGCATGACGGTGGAAGCCTTCAACCTGGCGGAAAAGTACCAGTGCCCCGTCATCCTCCTCTCCGACCAGTCCCTCTCCCACCGCACCGAGACGTTGGAGATGCCGGACGTGGCGGCCCTGCCGGTGGTGGATCGCCTCCGCCCGGAGGGCCTTGCCCCTGAGCAGTACAAGCGGTATGAGGATACCGAGAGCGGCGTTTCGCCCATGGCTGTGCCAGGGCTGGACCGCCACACTTATGTGGCTCCTGGCCTGGAGCATGATGAGCATGGACACCCCGTCCTTATCCCCTCGGTGCATGTGCAGATGACCCACAAGCGGTTCCGCAAGCTGGAGAGCTGCCGACGGGAGGTCGACGGGCCCGAGTTCGCCACCCGATATGGGGACGACAAAGCTACTCTGGGCCTTATCAGCTGGGGAGCTGTGGAGGGTTCGGTGCGGGAAGCGGTGGAGAGGGCCCTGGCCAAGGGATATCGGGTGGCCGCCCTCCACCTGCGGGTCCTGAACCCCCTACCCCTTGAGACCATCCGGGACTTCTTGCGCCGGGTGCGCAAGGTGATGGTGTTGGAGGTCAATTACCAGGGCCAGCTGGCACATCACCTGGCAGCGGAGGTGGGCATAAGGCCTATCCGTGTAAACAAGATCGGTGGTTTGCCCTTCACCCCTGGTGAGGTGTTGGCCAAGATCGAGGAGGTCGTGAATCATGGCTGATAGCGCCACCACAGCCCAGAGGCCTCTGGAGGCCCTTACTGCCAAGGACTATCGCAGCGATGTGAAACCTGTATGGTGTCCTGGCTGTGGGGATTTCGGGGTCCTGAGTGCCACCTTTAAGGCTCTGGCTGCCCTGCAGATACCCAAGCACCAGGTGGTGGTGGTATCGGGCATAGGCTGCTCCAGCCGTTCCCCCTATTTTATGAGCACTTTTGGCCTGCATGGGGTACATGGGCGAGCATTGCCCATCGCCACCGGCGTCAAGCTGGCCCGTCCCGACCTGACGGTGCTAGTGATGGGGGGCGATGGCGACCTCATGGCCATCGGCATGGGGCACTTGCCCCACGCTGCTGCCCGCAACATCGACATCACCTGCATCATGATGGACAACCAGACCTATGGCCTCACCAAAGGCCAGGCTTCGCCCACGTCCTTCTTGGGCCACAAGGCCAAGTCCACGCCTTATGGTGTGTTTGCGCGGCCCATAAACCCGGTGCTCATGGCCCTGGCGTCTGGGGCCACCTTTGTGGCGCGTGGCTATTCGGCGCGGCCCAACCAGCTAGCCCAGCTCATTGTGGAGGGTATTAAGCACCGGGGGTTCTCCTTCATCCACGTGCACAGCCCGTGCGTGGAATTCTACAACACCTATGATTACTATGATGAGCGGGTGACGGACCTGCCCCCCGATTGGGATCGCCACAACCTCAAGGCGGCCATGGAGCTGGCCCTCACCGAGACCCAAGTTCACCTAGGCATCTTCTACCAGGAGGAGACGCCGGCCTATGATGAGCGCCTGCGCCAGGCGGCCCCGGAGCGCAAGGAGTTCGACCTACGGCGGTTCCTGGAGGAAAAGCATATGTAGCGATGCGTGGGCCAGCTCAGGGCCTATGGGGACTGCTATCGGGCAGACTATAATGGGCATAGGCGGCTGTCTGGAAGGTGGAAAGGGCGGGCCCTTAGCAGGCCCGCCTTATTATGAGATGGAGGGTTCAGATGATGGTGACTCTACAACGTCATGATCTACGGCCACCTTACCGCATCACCCTCATCCCGGGCGATGGCACGGGGCCTGAGATCACCGAGGCCACCGTGCGAGTGGTGGAGGCCACGGGCGTCCCCATCGAGTGGGAGGTGCACGAGGCGGGCATCAACGCCCTGGAGAAGTATGGCAGCGTTTTGCCCGAGACCGTCCTGGAGTCGGTCCGGCGCAACAAGGTGGCCCTTAAGGGGCCCATCACCACCCCGCGGGGCGGGGGGTTCCGCAGCGTCAATGTAGCCTTACGCAAGATGCTAGACCTCTACGCCTGCGTGCGCCCGGCCAAGTGGTATAAAGGGGTGCGCAGCCGCTACGAGGGCATCGACCTGGTCATCGTGCGGGAGAACCATGAGGACCTCTACGCCGGCCTGGAGTTCCCCATGGGTCATCCGGCCATCAGGGTCATCTCCGATCTGTGCGTGCAGGATGGTATGGAGCCCATACCGGAGGACGCTGGCCTCAGCCTCAAGGTCATCTCTGAGAGGCGCTCAGAGCGGATAGTGCGGTTTGCCTTCGAATATGCCCGCACCTATGGCCGGCGGAAGGTGACGGCGGTGGCCAAGGACAACATCATGAAGTATACCGATGGCCTCTTCTATGCCGTGGCCCGGCGGGTGGCCGAAGAGTACCCAGACATCCAATACGAGGAGATGCTAGTGGACAACATGACTATGCAGCTGGTGCAGCGCCCAGAAGCCTATGACGTGCTGGTGCTCCCCAACCTTTATGGGGACATCCTCTCCGACCTCTGCGCTGGCCTGGTGGGCGGCTTGGGGGTGGCGCCAGGGGCCAACATGGGAGATGACCTGGCGGTATTTGAGCCCGTCCATGGTAGCGCCCCCAAGTACGCTGGCCAGAACAAGGTGAACCCCATGGCCATGATGTTCTCGGCGGTGATGATGCTCCGCTATATAGGGGAGGAGGGGGCTGCCGACCGTCTGGAACACGCGATAGCTGCTGTCATCGCCGAGGGCAAGTACGTTACCTATGATATGAAGCCCCACCGTGACGACCCCACAGCTGTAGGGACGTCGCAGGTGGCGGATGCCGTCATCGACAAGCTGCGCCATATGGACTGAGGAGGAGGGCCATGCGCCGCAAGGTTACCGTGGTGGGCGCTGGGATGACGGGTGGCACCATGGCCCAGCGCCTGGCCGAGACGGGCTATATCGACGTGGTGATGATCGACATCATCGAAGGCCTTCCCCAGGGCAAGGCCCTGGATCTGGCCCAGTCGGCGCCCGTGGTGGGGTTCGATGCCCGTATCATCGGCACCAACGATTGGCGAGATACCGCTGGCTCCGAGGTGGTCATCGTCACCTCGGGGGTACCCCGCAAGCCTGGCATGACGCGGGAGGAGTTGCTGAACACCAACGCTGGCATCGTGCGGGAGGTGTGTCAGCGGGCCCTAGAACACTCGCCCGATGCCATCTTCATCATCTTCGCCAACCCCATGGACGCCATGTGCCATGTGGCCAAGGATGTCACGGGCCTGCCCCGTTCCCGCATCGTGGGGCAGGGTGGTATGCTGGACAGCGCCCGCTACCGCACCTTTATCGCCTGGGAGGTGGGGTGCTCGGTGGAGGACGTGCACGCCTATGTGCTAGGTGGTCACACGGAGGCCACCATGGTCCCCATCGTCAGCACGGCCATGGTGGGAGGCATCCCTTTGACTCACCTCCTGCCTCGCGAGCGCATTGAGGCCATTGTGCAGCGCACTCGTCAGGGTGGGGCAGAGGTGGTGGCCTTGCTGAAGACGGGCTCTGCCTTCTATGCGCCAGCGGCGGCCACGGTGGCTATGGTGGAGTCCATCCTGCTGGATAGGAAGCGCATCCTGCCCTGCTGCGCATATCTAGAGGGGGAGTACGGTATCCATGGGGCCTTCACAGGGGTGCCCGTGAAGCTGGGGGCGGGCGGAGTGGAGGCCATCTATGAGGCCCCCCTGGCTCCTGAGGAGTTGGAGGGGCTGCGTAGGGCGGCCCAGGCTGTGCAGGAGTTGGTCTCCCTGGTGAGATAAGTTGGTGCGAGAGGTCCACGTAGACCTGTTGCGGGAGGCTGTCAAGAGGCTTTGCCAGCAGGCAGCTTGTGTCCTCCCGCAGGATGTCATGGATGCCCTGCGCTGCGCTCAGGAGCGGGAAGAATCGCCCCTGGGGCGGCGGGTGCTGGAACAGATCGTCCGCAACGCCGAGCTGGCCCAGGAGGAGATGCTCCCTATCTGCCAGGACACGGGGGTGGCCGTTATCTTCCTCGAGGTGGGGCAGGATGTGCACCTGGTGGGGGGAGACCTGATGGATGCCCTGAGGCGTGGGGTGAGCGAAGGCTATCGGGAGGGGTACCTACGGGCCTCCATGGTGGAGCGCCCCTTCTCCGCCCGCATCAACACCAGGGACAATACGCCCCCTATCGTGCACATGGATATAGTGCCGGGCGACCGAGTGCGACTGCGCCTTATGCCCAAAGGGGCGGGGTGCGAGAACGTCAGCCGGCTGGCCATGCTCCTCCCGGGGGCTGGCCGGGAGGGCGTCATGCGCTTTGTGACGGAGGCGGTGGAGGATGCTGGAGGCAAGCCCTGCCCGCCGGTCATCGTGGGCGTGGGGATCGGGGGCACGGCTGAATACGCCATGCTTCTAGCCAAAAAGGCCCTCCTGCGTCCGGTGGGGCAGCCCCATCCTGACGCCGAGGTGGCGGCTCTGGAGGCGGAGCTGCTGCGGCGGGTCAACGCCCTGGGAATCGGCCCCCAGGGGGTAGGGGGGAAGGTCACCGCGCTGGCTGTTCATGTGGAGGTGTTCCCCTCCCACATCGCCTCCCTGCCGGTGGCCGTCAACATCCAGTGTCATGCCGCGCGGGTGGCGGAGGCCGTCGTATGAGGGCGTGGGGCTATGGCCGTGGGCCTGGGAGGTAGGGATGCGGGAGCTCTACATCAACTTGCCGTTGACGGACGAGGCGGTGGCGCAGCTGCGGGCCGGGGACTGGGTATACCTGACGGGCCCCGTTATTGGCGCCAGGGATGCTGCCCACCGGCGCATGGTGGAGGCCCTGGCCCAGGGGCAGCCCCTGCCGGTGGATGTGCGGGGGCAGGTCATCTACTACGTAGGGCCCACGCCCACCCCGCCGGGGAGGGTCATCGGCTCCGCCGGCCCCACCACGGCTGCCCGCATGGACCCGTACACAGTCCCCCTCTTGGAGGCCGGCCTTAAGGGCGCCATCGGCAAGGGGGGACGGAGCCCCCAGGTGCGGGAGGCCCTAAGGCGGTTCCGGGCTGTATACTTCCTGGCCGTGGGAGGGGCGGGCGCCCTCCTCTCGAAGCACATAAAGGGGATGCAGGTAATAGCCTACGAGGACTTGGGCCCCGAGGCCATCTTTCTGTTGGAGCTGGACGCCTTTCCGGTGCTGGTGTGCTACGACATCTATGGGGGCGACCTGCTGACAGAAGGCCGGCGCCGCTGGCAGGAGGTGCTGGCCTAGCTGGCAGCCCTCCGCTCCTCTCGCGGCTTAGGGGCGGGCGTGGGCTGCCTCCTTCCGAACAGACGACTCCAGAGCCAACGGAGGGGGTCGTAATAGAGGTCAGCCACCCGCTCCTTGAGGGGTATGATGGCGTTGTCGGTGATGCGGATCTCGGCCGGGCACACCTCTGTGCAGCACTTGGTTATGTTGCAATAGCCTATGCCCGCCTCCTCTCTGATGAAGGGACGCCGGTCGTCGGTGTCCAGGGGGTGCATCTCCAGCTCGGCCAGGCGAACAAACCAACGTGGCCCGAAGAAGAAGGCCTTGTTCTCGGGATGGTCGCGGATGACGTGGCATACATTTTGGCAAAGGAAGCACTCGATGCACTGGCGGAACTCGCGCACCCGTTCGATGTCTTCCATGGTCATGCGGTAGGTGCCGTCAGGCCCTGGGGGCCCAAGGCGCAGGGGCGGGATGCGACGGGCCAGCTCATAGTTGAAAGAGACGTCGGTGACCAAGTCTTTAATGAGGGGGAAGGTCTTGAGAGGGGCCACCGTGATGGGCTGGTCCTCCGGGAAGAGGGAGACGCGGGTCATGCACATGAGGCGGGGGATGCCGTTGATCTCGGCAGAGCAGGAGCCACACTTGCCAGCCTTACAGTTCCAGCGGACGGCCAGGTCGGGCGCATAGCGAGCCTGGACATTCAGGACCACGTCCAGGACCACGTTGCCCTCTTCCACCTCCAGCTGGTACTCCTTGAACTCCCCGCCTTGGGGGGTGCCACGGAAGATGCGGATGGTGCGCAGGGCCATGGTCTTTAAGCCTCCTCGATGATGCGGCGCAGCTCTTCGGGCATGGGCGGACGGGGCTCTTTGCGCAGGCGGAGCTGCCCTTCGGCGTCCCCCGCCACCACCAGATTGAAGGAGGCCTGCTCGGGGTCCTCCTTGGGGTAGTCGTCGCGGGTGTGGGCGCCGCGGCTCTCCTTGCGCTCTATGGCGGAGAGAGTGATGGCCTCAGCCACTACGAGCAGCGATCCAAGGCTTATGGCCATGTGCCAGCCGGGGTTGTAGAGGAGGTCGCCTGGAGCGGAGACCCTCTTGGCCCTCTCCCTCAGCTCGCCTATCTTGTGGAGGGCCTGCCTCAGCTCCTCTTCGGTGCGCACGATGCCCACCAGGTCCTGCATGGTCTCTTGCAGCTCCTGTTGGATGGCGAAGGGGTTTTCCCCCTCAGTGCGGTAGAGGGGCTCCAGGAGCTCGTTGGCTATCGCCTCCACCTCATCGCCGCTGAAGGAGGGGGTCTGAGGGAGGGAGTTGGCGTAGCGGGCGGCATAGAGGCCCGCCCGCCTGCCGAACACCAGGAGGTCAGATAGGGAATTGCCTCCCAGGCGGTTGGCGCCGTGGAGACCACAGGCCACTTCGCCGGCGGCATAGAGGCCAGGGACGCAGGTGGCGGCCGTCTCGGGATCCACGCGCACGCCACCCATCATGTAGTGCATGGTGGGGCCCACTTCCATAGGCTCCTTGGTGATGTCCACGTCGGCCAGCTTATGGAACTGCTCGTACATGCTGGGCAGAAGAAGCCTTATCTCTTGAGGGGTGCGGCGGCTGGCGATGTCCAAGTAGACCCCTCCATGGGGGGAGCCACGGCCGGCCTTGATCTCGGCGTTGATAGCCCTGGCCACCACGTCACGGGGTAGGAGCTCTGGCGGCCGGCGGTTGTTGCGCTTGTCGTAGCGCCAACGCTCCGCCTCCTCCACGGTCTCCGCTGTCTCGGCGCGGTAGTAGTCGGGTATGTATTTGAACATGAAGCGCTCGCCTTTGTTGTTGAGGAGTATCCCCCCTTCGCCCCGGACTCCTTCGGTGACCAGGATGCCGCGCACGCTGGGGGGCCACACCATGCCCGTGGGATGGAATTGGACGAACTCCATGTCCATGAGCTCGGCGCCGGCCCACAGGGCCAGGGCCTGGCCATCGCCCGTATACTCCCATGAGTTGGAGGTGACCTTGTAGCACTTGCCCACTCCTCCGGTGGCCAGCACCACGGCTTTGGCACGGAAGACCAGCAGCTCGCCGCTGTCACGACGATAGGCCAGGGCCCCCGCCACGCGCTGTCCGTCCCGCAGGATGCGCACCACGGCCGTCTCCATGAACACGTCTATGCCCAGGCTGATGGCCTTCTGCTGGAGGGTGCGGATCATCTCCAGTCCTGTGCGGTCGCCCACGTGGGCCAGGCGGGCGTAGCGGTGGCCGCCGAAGGGGCGTTGCAGGATACGGCCATCGGGGGTGCGGTCAAAGACCGCCCCCCACTCCTCCAGCTCCAGGACGCGGTCGGGGGCCTCCTGGGCGTGGATCATGGCCATGCGCCAGTCGTTCATCAGCTTGCCGCCGCGCATGGTGTCCCGGAAATGGACCTTCCAGTTGTCCTCAGGGTCCACGGTGCCTAAGGCGGCGGCGATGCCTCCCTCGGCCATGACGGTGTGGGCCTTGCCCAGCAGGGTCTTGCACACGATGGCCGTGCGGGCCCCCTCGTGGGCGGAAGCGATGGCGGCGCGTAGCCCAGCGCCCCCTGCCCCTACCACTAGCACGTCATACTCGTATACGCGGTAACCGGGCACGCCTTCACCCCCTCACAGACTCCTCCAAGTGTTGGGATCGGTAATGGTGCCGTTGGCCACCAGCCGGATGTAGATGTCGGCAGCGGCCACGCTCATAAGGCTGAGCCACGCCCAGAGGGGGTGTCGCAGGTTGAGGCGGGAGACCACGTCCCACCCCCTCTTGCGCAGGCGGTGCCAACGGGAACATGAGAAGCAGTCGATGCCTCCGCCCACCAGGTGTCGCAGGGCATGACAGGAGAAGAGATAGAGGGAGAGAAGGGCGGAGTCCACCGTCAGGATAATAGACCCCAGACCCACGCCCCAGCCCTCATCGGGGTGGTGAAAGCTGCGGATGGCGTTGGCCCACTGGAACCAGACCAGCACCAGAGCCACGTACATGAAGTAGCGGTGGAGGTTCTGCACAATGAGGGGGAAGCGGGACTCGCCCCGATAGCGGGGCAGGGCATCGCCCACAGCGCAGGCAGGCGGGCTAAAGGCCAGCGCCCGGTAGTATGCCTTGCGGAAGTAATAGCAAGTGAGGCGGAAACCCGCAGGCCCCCACAGGATGACGAAGGCTGGGGAGAGGAACCAGGGGCCGAAGGGCCCGTCCAGCTTGTCCTCCAGGAGCATGAAAGGCCCTGGCTCGAACACGGGCGAGTAATAGGGGCCGATGTGGAAGGCCCACTGGTCTAGGAAGGCGGAGACGGCCAGGTAGCCAAAGAGCCCTACCAAACCGGCCATAAATATCAAGGTCTCCAGCCACCATGGGTCTATGCGCAGAGTGGCGGCGAATCCTAAGCGGTGGGGGAGAGACACAGCCTGACGTTGTGCCATCGTTCACCTCGCACAGCGGAGTCTGTACGGCGCTCAAAAGCATTCTAGCAGGGGGGTATATTTCATTCAAGGCGAGTTGAGGGTGGCAGCCGCCCATAAGAGGCCGATGATGGTCTTGCCGTCCTCCAGTTGGCCGGAGGTGGCCATGGCGATGGCCTCCCGCAGGGAGAGCCAAACGGGATGGGTGGCCTCGTCCAGGTCGGGCTTGCTCTGGCCTGGCGTTAGATCGCGGGCCAGGAATATGTGGATGTATTCCGTGCAATATCCCGGGGAGACGTAGAACCCGCCCAGGCGGCGCAAGAGGCGGGCCTGGAAGCCTGTTTCCTCCTCGAGCTCGCGGCGGGCCGCCTCCTCTGGCGTCTCCCCAGGGTCGAGGCCGCCAGCGGGGATCTCCAGGGTGTGACGGCCCAAGGCCAGCCGGAACTGGCGCACCATGAGCACCCTTCCCTCCTCGTCGATGGGCACCACGGCTGCCACCTGGCCATGCTCCACGATCTCACGGTGAGCGGTGTGGCCCTTGGGCAGGCCGACTATGTCCAGGCGTAGGTTGATGATGCGCCCTCGGTATAGGTAGGAGCTCTCCAGGACTTGCTCTGGCTGGTCATTGTAGGCCATGTTCAGCCTCCCATAGAGTTGTGGGCCCCTCGCCTTGCTGAGGCACAGGGTCTCCCAGCGTCCAGCCCAGGCGGCGAGCAAGGACGAGGTAATCCCGCCAAGGGGGACTCAGGCGGAGGAAGGGGACGGCATAAGGGCTTATGCGCACCTCCAGCCATTCCCCTGGTGTCAGGGGCTCCTCCTGCTGGCCATCGATGCTATAGTAGGCACCTTGCTCGCCGCGGACGGTGAGGCGGGCGTAGGTGTTGGGGGGGAGGATCAGGGAGCGGGAGAGGGCCATGTGAGGGGCCACAGGGGTGAGTACCAAGTCGCGGGACTGGGCTGGTAAGACGGGCCCGCCAGCGGAGAGGGAATAGGCGGTGCTGCCTGTGGCCGTGGCCACGATGACGGCGTCAGCGCGGAACAGGGCTACCACCTGACCATCCAGGGCCACCTCCACGTATATGGGGCGCCCCATGGTGGCCCTCCCCACCACCACGTCGTTTAGGCCATAGGCGGTGGGGCGGGTAGGGGTCTGGGCCTGGAGGAGCCACCGGTCCTCCAGCCGCCCCTCACCTTTCAGGGCCTGCTCCAAGCGACGTGGCGCCTCCTCTGCCTCCACCTCCGCTAGGAAGGCAAGGCGCCCCATGCCCACCCCCACCATAGGTATGCGGTGGGGGACCATGGCCCGGGCGGCCCACAACATGGTGCCATCCCCCCCTATGCACACCAACAGGTCGGTGCCGGGGATGAGGCGGGAGGCGGCGTCATCCCACGCGGTGGCCAGCCACACCTCCTCCACCTTCCCCTGCAGGAACTCCTGCAGTCGACGGCCCAGCTCGTGGGCTGCCTGCCAGCGGGGATGCACACAGATGCCTACTCGGCGCACCGCTACCTCCGCAGGAGGAAAAAGAACTCCAGGTTGCCCTCAGCCCCGGGGATGGGTGAACGGACAGGGCCCCACACCCGGTATCCCTGGCCTGTGGCCCAGGCGGCGAACCTCCCCACGATGGTGGCGTGGAGCTGGGGGTCCCTTATGACGCCTCCTTTGGGCACCTCGCGTCGCTGGGCCTCGAACTGGGGCTTGAGGAGGGCCACCACCGGAGCGCCAGGGCGCACCAACTCCATCACTGCTGGCAAGACCTTGGTGAGGGATATGAAGGATACGTCCACGGTGGCCAGGTCGATGGGCTCAGGGAGGGCGGTCAGGTAGCGGGCGTTGACCCCTTCCATGACCACCACGCGGGGGTCTTGGCGCAGCCGGTAGTGGAGCTGGCCCCGGCCCACATCGATGGCGTAGACCTTGCTGGCGCCGTGTTGGAGGAGGCAGTCGGTGAAGCCGCCGGTGCCGGCGCCGATGTCGGCGCATACCAGGCCATGGACATCCAGGGAGAAGGCCTTGAGGGCGTGCTCCAGCTTCTCGCCTCCGCGGCTCACGTAGCGGCTGGGGGGCAAAAGGGATATAGGGACATCGGTGTCCACCAGGGTGCCAGGCTTGAGGACAGGGGTCTCCCCCACCATCACCTGGCCGGCCATGATGTGGGCGCGGGCCTTTTCCCGGCTTTCCGCCAGCCCACGCTCCACCAGGAGCACGTCCAATGGCTTACGGGCCATAGGCGCTTAAAGAATAGGCCTCAGAAGGCGAAGGTTCAAGTTCAGGCCGTCTCGCTGCGCTGGGCTGTCCACAGGTCCAAGACCTGGCCGTTGCGTCCGATGAGGATGGGGTGGCGGCGGCCCCGGATAACCTCGGCGTCCACGATGCACTTGGCCACGTCCCTGCGGGACGGCACCTCGTACATGACATCCAGCATGCAGTTCTCCAGCACGGTGCGCAGGCCGCGAGCGCCCGTCTTAAGGCGCAGGGCCTCCTCAGCGGCCGCCTCTAGGGCATCGGGGGTGAACACCAGCTCCACCCCGTCCAGGGCCATGATCTGTTGGTACTGCTTGATGAGGGCGTTCTTGGGCTCGGTGAGGACGCGGACCAGCGCCTCTTTGTCCAGGGAGTGGAGAGGGACAATGACGGGGAGCCTGCCCACGAACTCCGGTATAAGCCCAAACTGCAGGAGGTCGTCAGGGGTCACGTGACGGAGGAGCTCGTCCTTGACCTTAACGATGTCCCCCTCTTCTCGCTGGGCCTTGAAGCCGATGCTGCGCCGCCCCTTGCCCAGGCGACGATCGATGATCTGGTCCAACCCCTCGAAGGCGCCCCCGCAGATAAAGAGGATGTTATGAGTGCGTATCTGGATGAACTCCTGATGGGGGTGCTTACGCCCCCCCTGTGGGGGCACGTTGGCCACGCACCCCTCTATGATCTTCAGGAGGGCCTGCTGGACTCCCTCCCCAGACACGTCCCTGGTGATGGAGGGGTTATCGCCCGATTTGCGGGCGATCTTGTCGATCTCGTCGATATAGACGATGCCCTTCTCGGCGCGGGTGATGTCGTAATCGGCGGCCTGGATGAGGTGGAGGAGGATGTTCTCCACGTCCTCCCCCACGTAGCCGGCCTCCGTCAGGGAGGTGGCGTCGGCGATGGTGAAGGGGACGTCCAGTATCTTGGCCAGGGTACGGGCCAAGAGGGTCTTGCCGCAGCCGGTGGGGCCGATAAGGAGGATGTTGCTCTTCTCCAGCTCCACGTCCGCCAGTTGGCGCCCGGCAGCGATGCGCTTGTAATGGTTATAGACGGCCACCGAGAGCACCTTCTTGGCCAGCTCCTGCCCCACCACGTATTGGCTGAGCTGCTGGTAGATGGCCTTGGGTGGGGGGATGCGGTGGGGGGAAGGCTGGTGGCGGCGGGCGGCGGCCATGTCCTCCTGAATGACCTCGTAGCAGACCTGGACGCAGCCGTTGCAGATATAAACCCCCTGGGGCCCAGCGATGAGGCGCTGCACCTCCCCTTGCCCCTTGCCGCAGAAAGAGCACCGGTAGATGGGCGGCCGCCCTCCCCGCTGGCTCACGGCTAACTCTTGCCTCCCCCGGAGGCC
This sequence comes from Dehalococcoidia bacterium, assembly GCA_032249735.1. GTDB lineage: Bacteria > Chloroflexota > Dehalococcoidia > SM23-28-2 > HRBIN24 > JAVVHA01. Next base: position 28,995 of record JAVVHA010000007.1, read on the forward strand.
TCCACGGGCACCTTAGGGCTAACCAGCACCTCGTCGATGATGCCGTACTCCTTGGCTTGATAGGCGTCCATGAAGAACTCCCGGTCGGTGTCGTGGGCGATCTTCTCGATGGGCTGGCCGGTGTGGTAGGCCAGGATACGGCGGATGAGCTCGTTGCGGCGGATGACCTCTTTAGCGATGACCTCCACATCGGCCGCCCGGCCAGTGGCGCCGCCGTGGGCCTGGTGCATGTGGATGGTGGAATGGGGCAGGGCGTAGCGCTTGCCTTTAGCTCCTGCCGCCAGCAACACGGTGGCCATGCTGGCGCACTCCCCCACACAGATGGTGCTCACATCGCACTTCACCAGCTGCATCGTGTCGTAAATGGCTAGGCCGGAGCTGATGACGCCACCAGGGGAGTTGATGTACAGGTAAATGTCCTTATCCGGGTCTTCCCGCTCTAGGTACAGGAGCTGGCAGATGATGAGGTTGGCTATCTGGTCATCGATGGGCCAGCCCAGGAACACGATGCGCTCCTTGAGGAGGAGGGAGAAGATGTCGAAGGCCCTCTCCCCCCGGGGGCCTTGTTCGATGACGTAAGGTATGATGGCTCTGGGCACCTCTAGCTTGGGCTTCATGTTCCTTCTCCTCCTTCCGGTTGGGCCTTGCCACTGACGATCTCCATTAGGCGGTCGATGGTCTTGCGGGTGAGGAGGGAGCGGCGCACCGATTCCATGCCCCGTGGGGTCTGGAGGATGGGCCTTAGCTGGGCGCCATGAGGGCCGGCGGTGAGTCGCTCTATCTCTGCTGCCACCTCCTCGGTGGTTACCTGTATATTCTCCAGCTCTGCCAGGCGGGAGAGGGCCAAGGAGCGGCAAAGTCGCCTTCTTGCCCTCTCCTCCAGCTCCTGACGCCGCTGGGCAGGGGAGCGGCGCATCTCTTGGATGTAGCGGTCCACATCTCTCCCAAGGGCCCTGGCCTCTTCCTCCAAGAGGCGCTCTATCTCCTCCTCCAGCAGCACAGGGGGGAACCGCAAAACGGGGGCCGATTCCACCAGCAGGTCCACTGCCTGCTCGCGGCGGCGACGAGAGGCCTCCTCCTCCTTTTGCTGGCGGATGTCCTCCTCCAGACGACGGCGCAGGGCCTCCAGGGTGGGGAAGCCCTCCCCGACCTGGCGCGCGAAGTCGTCGTCCAGGGGCGGCAGCTCCTCCTCCTTCACCTCGTGGATGCGGACAGTGAAGGACGCCTGGCGTCCTGCAATCGACCTCCTTGGCCAGTCCTGGGGTATGGTCAGCGTGAAGGTCCGCTCCTCTCCTTTGCGGAGGCCAATGATGTGATGGGCCAGCCCAGGCACCAGAAGCTCATGCCCCTCCCGCAGCTGCACCTCTATGTCCTCCTCTGTCAGGACGGGGCGTCCGTCCACAAGGCCCCGCACATCCAACCGGACGATATCCCCCCAGCGAGCAGGGAGGTCCACTGGCTGGCGAAGGGCATAACGGTGGCGTAGCTCTTGCAGGGCGGCCTCCACCTCCGCCGGGTCTACCGTCACCTCCTCCTGAGGCAGGCGCAGACTAAGGTAGTCGCCCAAGTCCACCTGGGGGGTCAGGGGGACAGTGGCCTGGATAATGGGCGGCTCCTCCTGGACTACCTCCACCAGAGGTCGGTCGTAGGGCTCGATGCCCTGTTCCCGTAGGGCCTCCTGCACCACCTCGGGCACCAATATGTCCAGGGCCTCGTGTAGTAGGCGGTGACGCCCCAGGTACCGTTCCAGCATGGGCCTTGGTGCCTTGCCGCGCCGAAAGCCTGGCACCTCTGTCCGCTTCACCAGCCGGTGATAGGCCTTTTGCAAGTAATGCTCCAGGCGTTGCTCATCCACTTCGATGCGGACTATGGCCTGGCAGTCCTCGGTATGTTGCGCGGTGACCTTCAGCATGTGTCCAGTGCGATGGAGGCTCCGTAGCCAATTATACCAGGGCGTGGGATGGCACGCCACGATGTAGGTGGCGCACCCTCAGCGCCGACGAGGGGACAGCACATCATTCAGGGCGTCTCCCAGGAAGCTGAAGGCCATCAGCAGGCCCCCCACCACTGCTGCCGGGGCGAAGATGAGGTTGGGATGAGCCAGCATGTTGCGCGGTCCGGCAGCCTCGAAGATCATGCTGCCGAAGCTGGGGTGAGGGGGCTGGATGCCTATGCCCAGGAAGGAGAGGACCACCTCCGCCCCCGCTGCCGTGCCCAAGAGCTGGGTGGCAGCCACCACCATGAGGTGGGAGACGTTGGGCAAGAGGTGGCGGAGGATGATGTGGAGGGAAGACGCCCCCAGAGCCCGCGCCGCCAGGACGTAGTCGCTCTCCCGCAGAGCCAAGACCTGGGAGCGCACGATGCGTGCCATCCCCACCCACCCGAAGAGGGAGAGGGCGGCGAAGACCAGGATATAATCGGGTGCACCCGACTCCACAATGCCCCCAAGCCCAGTCCAACGCTCCACATCGCGAAAGAAGTCCGTCACCCGCGGACGCACGGTGGCCGTGATGATGAGGAGTAAAAGGATATCGGGCAGTGAGAAGAGGATGTCACCCAGCCGCATGATGATGTTGTCCACCCGTCCCCCCAAATAGCCGGCCAACAGGCCTAGCCCCGTCCCCCAGACGAGGCCTCCCAATACCAGGGCGGAAGCGCTGACGATGACGGTGGTCTGGGCCGACCACATGAGGCGGCTGAGGACGTCCCGGCCCAGACGGTCGGTGCCCAAGGGGTGCTCCAGGCTGGGCCCGGCGAAGGTGTTCCCTAGGTCGATCTCGCGGAAGCTGTGGGGTGCTATCCATGGCGCCAAGAGCCCCGCTCCATATATAAGGAGGATGATGGCCAGGGAGGCCACCGCTAGCCGGCGGCGCAAGAGCCGGCGCCAGGTTCCTGGGGTCGGCACCATACCTTCCTGGGCCATAGTCACGCCTGTGGACTCCCACCCAGCCGCACGCGGGGGTCGATGAAGGCGTACGTGACGTCCACCACCAGGTTGGCCACCACGAAGGCGGTGGCCCCCATGAGGACGACGGCCATGATGCCGTCATAATCACGGGCGAACACGGCCTCAAAGGCATAGGACCCGATGCCTGGGATCCCTAACATCGTCTCCAGGATGATGGAGCCGGAGAGGAGGGCGGCCATGGCGAACCCCATGAGGGTCACTAAGGGCAGGAGGGCATTGCGCAGGACGTGCCTCATGAGCACCATCCGTTCCCCCAGGCCCTTGGCCCTGGCGGTGCGCACATAGTCCTCTCCCAACACCTCCAGGGTCTGGGCGCGGGTGAGGCGGGCTACGCCCGCTGCCCCAGGCAGGCCCAAGGCCAGCATGGGCAGGACGATGGTCTTGCTGAAGAGCCCCACCTCTAGCCACCCGAAGAACTCCCTGACCTCCCAACCCCCCGTGGGGAGCCATCCCAGGCGCAGGGAGAAGACGTACTGCAGCAGGGGCACCACTAGCACAGCGGGCAGGGCGGCCAGGGCCAGGAGGGTGCCCATAATAAGAGGGTCGCGCCATGTCCCCTGCTGGGTGGCCGCCCATACCCCGGCCGGGATGCCTAAGGCGAAGACGAGGACAAGGGCAGCTAGGTTGTACTGGAATGTCACCCAGAGGCGAGGCAGCACCACCTCCGTCACCGGCAGGCCGTAATACTTGAAGCTGATGCCCAGGTCCCCCCGAAAGATGCCCCTGAGGTAGCGCGCGTACTGGACGAAGAAGTTATCGTCTAGGCCCCGCTCTTGGCGGATGCGTTGGATGGTCTCCGGATCGGCCCGCTGGCCTGCCAGCACCCGCACGGGGTCGCCAGGGCCAAAGCGCCCTAGGGCGAAGGTGACCAGGCTGACCGTCAGGAGGATGAAGGGCACCCACAGCAGGCGCCGCAAGATGTAGGACCATAACTGGTCACGGCCCATCGGGCCCTAGCGCTCGAGCCTCACGTACCTCAGGTGCTCCATGACCAACGGGGGCACGAAGTAGCCCTGCACATAGGGCTTCACCACATAGGCGGAGCGGGGATGTAGCAAGGGGATCCAGGGGGAGTCCTGGACGATGATCTGCTCCGCTTGCTGGTATATGCGGAGGCGGGCCTGGCGAGCCTCCTCGGTATCGGTGGGCATGGTGCGGGCCTGCTCCAGGAGCCTGTCCACCTCGGGGTTGGCGTAGCCGGTGCGGTTGTCTGGGCTCTGGCTGTGGAAAAGGATGTCCAGGAAATCCTCCGGGTCCAGATAATCGGCGATCCAGCCCAGGGTCATCATATCGAACTGGCGGCGATCGACCTGCTGGAGGAAGGTGGCGAACTCCACCTGCTGGACCTGGGGCCGCACCCCCAGGTGCTGCTCCCACATGGCCTGTATGGCCTCGATGACGGGCCCTGGTGTCCCCCCCACGCCCGAGACAAGGAGGCTCGCATCCCGCAGGATCTCTGGCCCTCCCGCCTCCATAAGGAGCTTGCGGGCCTCTTGGGGGTCAAAGGGCAGGCCCTGAATGTCGGGGTTGTGGCCTGGGATGCCAGGGGGCAGGATGCCCTTGGCTGGCACCGCCATCTCCCGCAGGACCACCCGCGCCAGGGCATCCTTATCTATGGCCATGGCCAAGGCCCGGCGCACGCGGGGGTCATTGAAGGGGGGGCGACGGGTGTTGAAGCCCACGTAGTAAGTAGCCAGCTCTGCTACCTGTTTCATCTCCTTATTAAGGGAGTCGCGAGGGTCGCGCACCCTCTCTATGTCGTTGATGCCCACAGGGGCCACGTCCACCTCCCCGTTCTCATACATGGTGAGAGGGGAGCCGCCGGCCAGGAGAAAGGTGATACGGGATAGGGCAGGCTTGGGCTCCAAGTAGTAGTCGGGGTTGGGCTCCAAGACGATGCGCTCCCCCAGGCGCCACTCCCTGAGCTTGAAGGGGCCGGTGCCGATGGGCTGGCGTGTCCATCCGCGGGGGTTGCCCTCCACCTGTTCCCGTTTCACCACGTAGGCGGTGGGGTAGGTGAGCTTGGCCAAGAAGTAGCTCTTGGGGGCGTCGATGGTGATCTGTAGGGTGAAGTCGTCGATGACCTTTATGCCCGTCACCTCCTGGGCCCGCCCCCGGGCGAAGTCCCTGGCCCCCACGATGTCCCCCAAGTAGGTGAGGGCAACGGTGGAGCCGGTGCGGGGGTTTAGGGCCCGCTCCATGGAGTACTTGAAGTCGTGAGCGGTGACCATGCGGCTGCCATCGTGGAAGAGAACGCCACGTCGCAGGCGGAAGGTATAGGTGCGGCCGTCGGAGCTCACCTCCCACCGCTCAGCGATGTCGGGGACGATGTTCAGATCCTTGTCGAAGGTTACCAGTCCACTGAATATCTCCACGATATAGGTGGCAGAGGCCACATCGGCGGCCAGGGCCGGGTCGAAGGTGATGGGATCGGGCCCAAAGAGGCGCAGCTCCCCAGCCACTCGCTGCGGCAGGGCCTGTTGTGAGGAAGGACGCCCGCCCCCGCCGCGGCCGATGAAGACGGTGATAACCCCGGCGGCCACCAATACGGCTAGAGCAGCGGCGGCCAGCAGGACGAAGGTGAGGCGTCGCTCCTGGTTCACGGGGGCTGCCTCCTCAGCTTACCTCCTCCTCTTGTCGCACGCATATATGGAGCTCCTCCAGCTGTGCGGGGCCCACCGGTGCTGGTGCCCCTGTAAGGGGGTCGGTGGCCGACTTGGTCTTGGGGAAGGCGATCACCTCACGGATGTCGTCCTGGCCGCAGAGAAGGGCCACCAGGCGGTCAAGGCCTAGGGCGATGCCACCGTGAGGGGGCGCGCCATAGTCCAAGGCCTCCAGGAGGTGGCCAAAACGGGCCCACGCCTCCTCCGGCCCCATGCCCAGGAGGCGGAACATCTCCTCCTGCAGCTCTCGCCTATGTATTCGGATGGAGCCGCCACCCAGCTCCCATCCGTTGCAGACCAGGTCATAGGAGCGGGCGCGCACTCTCCCGGGGTCCCTCTGCAGCAGGGGTATGTCTTCCTCCTTGGGCGAGGTGAAGGGGTGGTGGACGGCGTACCACCGTCTATCTTCCTCGTCCCACTCCAGGAGGGGAAAGTCCACCACGAAGCAGAAGGCCAAGGTTTGAGGGTCGGCCAGCCCACGGGTGTGGGCCAGGTGGCGGCGGAGGCCGTCCAGAGACCTATTGATCACGTGGGGCAGGTCGGCCACGAGCAGGAGCATATCCCCGGGGCGGGCGCCTGCCCGGCGGGCCATGGCGGCCACCTCCTGAGGTCGGAAGTACTTGGCCACAGGCGAACGGAAGTCGTCGGGCCCGAGGGCATCGGCCGCCCCCAGGATGGCGAAGGTGACCAGGCCCTTGGCCCCCAACCCTTGCACTAGCTTGGCCAGGTCTTCCACCTGCTTGCGGCTCAGGTCCGCCCCCTGGGGGAGACAGAGGCCCCTTACTTGCCCTCCCTGGGCCAGCACCTGGCGAAAGATGGCGAACTGGCACTCTTGCAGGAGGTCGGAGAAGTCCACAAGCTCCAGGCCATAGCGGATGTCAGGCTTATCGGTACCGAAGCGCCGTAGCGCCTCATCATAGGGAATGCGGGGGAAGGGGCGGGTCACCTTCAATTCAGGACGGAAGGCTGCTACCAGGGCACACATGAGGTCTTCTATAAGGGAAAGGATGTCCTCCTCCTCAGCGAAGCTCCACTCCAGGTCCAGTTGGGTGAACTCAGGCTGGCGGTCGGCTCGTAGGTCCTCGTCACGGAAGCAGCGGGCCAATTGGAAGTAGCGCTCGAAGCCGGCTACCATGAGGATCTGTTTGTGCTGCTGGGGCGACTGGGGCAGGGCGTAAAAGCGCCCCGGATGGAGGCGGGATGGCACCAAGTAGTCGCGGGCCCCCTCGGGGGTGGGGACGGTCAGGATGGGGGTCTCGATCTCGATGAACCCCCTGTCCGACAGGAAGCGGCGGATGAACTGGGATACCTTGTGGCGGAGGACTATGCGCTGATGGAGACCCTCGCGCCTCAGGTCTAGGTAGCGGTATTTGAGGCGCAATAGCTCCTCCACCTCCGTCTCCTCGTTGACGTAGAAGGGAGGGGTGCGGGAGGAGTTTAGGATGGTGGCGCGGCGGGCCCGCACCTCTATCTCGCCTGTGGGCAGGCGGGGGTTTTCGGTGCCCGGGGGGCGCAGGGCCACCACCCCCTGCACCTGCAGCACGTACTCTTGGCGGGCAGCGTCACCCACCGGGAAGGCATCTGGCCCCTCGTGGGGATGGAACACCACCTGCACGATGCCCTCATGGTCCCGCAGGTCGATGAAGATGAGCCCTCCATGGTCGCGGCGTCGGTGCACCCAGCCGGCCAACGTCACCTCTTGGCCCACGTGGTGACGCCTGAGCTCCCCGCAGGCGTGGCTCTTTAGCATGGCAATACCCAATATACCGCAGGGCCCAGCCACGGGACAGGGACGCCCTTGACGCCCTCGCCCGACGCCGGGCACTATGGGGATGGACGTGCACAGCACCATTTCTTTATACATTCACATCCCCTTCTGTGAGCAGAAGTGCGGATACTGCGACTTTAACTCGTACGCTGGCCTAGAGGGGCTCATGGTCCCATATGTGGAGGCCCTGTGCCGCGAGCTGGCCATCTGGTCCGGCGCTCTAGGCCGGCCGCAGGTGGCGACCGTCTACTTCGGCGGCGGCACCCCTAGCCTCCTTCCCCTTCCCCTTTTAGAGCAGGTGATGGAGGCGGTGCAGGATGGTTTCCGGTGTGATGGCCTGCGAGAGGTATCCCTGGAGGCCAACCCGGGGACGGTAGACCTGGCTTATCTAAAGGGGTTGAGGGCGCTGGGGATTAATCGCCTCAGTCTTGGGGTCCAGAGCTTCCATGACGATGAGCTACGGTTCCTTGGCCGTCTCCACTCAGCGAGACAGGCCCAGGAGGCCTACGCCTGGGCCCGCAAGGCCGGCTTTGACAACGTAAACCTGGACCTTATCTTCGGCATCCCTGGCCAGGGCCTGCCTCGCTGGCGTAGGAACCTCCGTAAGGCCATAACCCTGGCGCCCGAGCACCTCTCCCTCTATGCCCTAACGGTGGAGGAGGGGACGCCCCTTGCCCACCAGGTGGCTAGGGGGGATGTTCCCGCCCCAGACCCTGACCTCCAGGGAGAGATGTACGAGTGGGCGCAGGGGGCTATGGCCCAGGCGGGGTACGAGCATTATGAGATCTCCAACTGGGCCTTGCCGGGGCGCCGATGTCTCCACAACCTCTCCTATTGGCGTATGCTCCCATATCTTGGGGTGGGCGCGGGTGCCCATTCCTGCCTTTGGGATGGGGAGCGCTATTACCGCTTCTGGAACGTCTACTCCCCCCGCAGGTATGTGAGGGCCGTGGGCGGGGCCTGCCCAGATTCCCCCTCCCCTTTGCGAACGTTTCTGGGCCGCCTGCCCTTCGTGGGAGGGGTGGACGAGGGAGGGCCGCGGCAGGCCCTGGCTGAGGCGGTGATACTAGGCCTGCGCCTCCTAGAGGGGGTGGACATGGGCCAGATCCAGAGCCGTTTTGGCCAAGACCTCCGGGAGAGTTACGGCGCTACCATAGATGAGCTCTCATCCCTGGGCCTCTTGCTGGTGGAAGACCACCGCCTGCGCCTCACCCAGCGCGGGCTTCTCTTAGCCAACGAGGTGATGGCGCGCTTCCTCTGAGGGCCTTAGAGGGAGTGGGCCCTCTTCACGGCCGCGAGGACAACCCCTATATCGGGACCGGGGACGTTGGGGCCATCGCCCAAGGGGTCGGGGGTGAAGTCCAGTCCCAAAAGGGCCTCAATACACGCCTGAACGGACCAGGCCAAGGCAGTCAGATGGTACCCACCCTCCAGGACGAACATGATACGCCCCTGGCATAGCTCCAAGGCCACCTCCTTCAGAATGGACGCCAGCTGATAGTAGCTGCGGCAGGAGAGGAGCATGTTGGCCAGAGGATCGGCGAAGTGGGCGTCGAACCCGGCGGAGACCAGCACTAACTGGGGGCGGAAGCGCCGCAAGGCCGGGACACACACCTCCTCGTAGACGCGCAGATACTCTTGGTGCCGGCACCCCCGGGGCAAGGGGACGTTGATGGTGGTGCCCCGGCCTTCCCCCTCCCCCATCTCCCCCCAGTAGCCGGTGCCGGGGTAAAAGGGGTACTGGTGGGTGGAGAAGAAGAGGACGCGAGGCTCGGAATAAAAGGCGTCCTGGGTGCCGTTGCCGTGATGGACGTCGAAGTCCACGATGGCCACCCTCTCCATCCCTTTCTCCTCTAGGGCCACCTTAGCGGCCACGGCTACGTTGTTGAATAGGCAGAAGCCCATGGCCTTAGTGGGGGTGGCGTGGTGACCTGGTGGTCGCACCAGGCAGAAGGCGGAGTCCACCGTCCCGTCCACGATGGCGTCCAGGGCTGCCAGGCAGCCGCCCACGGCCCTTACGGCTGCGTGGTAGGAGGCGGGGCTGACGTAGGTGTCGGGGTCCAGCCAGCCGCCGCCCTCATCCCCCTTGGCCCGCACCTGGGCCACCAGCTCCCAAGAGTGAACCATCTCCAGGTAACGTGTGGAGGCATCGCGGGCGGGGATGGCCACCATGCGCTTAAGGAGACCCGCCTCCTCCAGCCGCTCCATGATGGCCTCCAACCGCTCGGGCCCCTCGGGATGGCCCGGGCTCTGGTGCTCCAGGTAAAGGGGGTCGTAGACGTAGCCCACCTGGGTCATGGCTCGTCTGCCATGATACTAGGGACTCCATGAAGGTGCTAGGATCCTTATCCGAGGCCATGTACACCATCGGCACCGCCGGCCACGTAGACCATGGGAAGTCCACCCTCATCAAGGCCTTGACGGGCATCGATCCCGACCGCCTGCCGGAGGAGAAGGCGCGGGAGATGACCATAGACCTGGGCTTTGCCTGGCTTCGCCTTCCCTCCAGTAGGGAGGTGAGCATCGTGGATGTGCCAGGCCATGAGGGGTTCATCCACAATATGCTGGCTGGGGTGGCGGGCATCGATCTGGCTCTTTTGGTGGTGGCGGCTGATGAGGGGGTCATGGCCCAGACACGGGAGCATGTGGCCATCTTGGACCTGCTGGAGCTCTCCCATGGGGTGGTGGCTATCACCAAAAAGGACCTGGTGGACGAGGAGACGTTAGAGCTGGTGCGGCTGGAGGTGGAGGAGCTATTGGCCGGCACCAGCCTGGCTGGCTCACCCGTGGTGGTCTGCTCGGCGGCTACGGGGGAGGGCTTGCCGGAGCTGGTGGATGCCCTGGAGAGGGAGCTGGCCCAGACACCGCCCAGGAGGGATATAGGGCGCCCTCGCTTGCCAATAGACCGTGTCTTCACCCTGCCTGGCCTGGGGACAGTGGTCACCGGCACCCTAACCGACGGCTCCCTGGAGGTGGGGGAGGAGGTAGAGGTGGTGCCGGGAGGGCTGCGGGCCCGAATCCGCGGCATCCACAGCCACGGCCGGGCAGTGGAGAGGGCAATGCCCGGGCGACGCACGGCCCTCAACCTGCCAGGGCTGGAGGTGGAGGCCATCGAGCGGGGGATGGTGGTCACCAGGCCCAACTGGCTCGTCCCTACCACCGCCGTGGACGTGCGCCTGCGGGTGGTGCCCTACCTGCGACGACCCCTACGTCACAACATGGGCGTCATCTTCCATGCCGGGACGGCCCGTGTCTCGGGACGTCTCATCCTCCTGGACCGGGACGAGGCGCGGGCGGGGGAGGAGGCATGGGCGCAGCTGCGGTTATCGCGTCCTGTGGCAGTGGTGCGGGGCGACCGTTACATCCTGCGGGACCCCAATGATACCTTGGGCGGCGGCACCATCGTGGACGTACATGCTCCTCGTCACCGTCGTTTCCACCTGCCCACGCTGGTCCGCCTGGAAAGACTGGCCAGCGGCCCTCCCCAACAGCGGGTTCTGGAGCTCATGGGTCCCCATGGCCACATCACATGGGGGGAACTGATCGCCCAGGTGGCCATGGCGGAGAGGGAGGCCCGGCAGGTGGTGGAGGGGCTGATAGCCTTGGGCCAGGTGGTGGCCCTGCCGCCCCAGAGGCTGGAGGCGGATACCACGTTGGCCACCTCCCAGGCCCTGGAACGTTGGTGGAGGGTGGCGGCGGAGGCCCTGGGGCATTACCATCGCCAGTGGCCCCTGCGGCGGGGGATGCCCCGGGAGGAGCTACGTAGCCGGTTGCACCTGCCGCCCAAGGCCTTTTCTGCCCTCATCTCCCTCTGGGAGGGGGAGGGGAAGGTGCGGTTGACAGGGGAGGCCGTGGCCCTTTCCTCCCACCGGCCGCAATTGGTGGGGGAGCAGCGTCGGCAGGCGGACCTCTTCCTGGAGGCATTGCGCCAGCGCCCTTACGCCCCGCCATCTGCGGGCGCCTTGGACCCTGAGCTTCTCTCCTACCTGGAGGAGGAGGGGCTCATCGTGAGGGTGGCCCCTGATGTGGCCTTCGCCCGTGAGGCCTACCAGGAGATGGTGGATAAGGTGGTGGCCGCCCTCCAGGTCCAGGGGCGCATCACCCTGGCCCAGGTGCGGGACATGCTGGGCACCAGCCGCAAGTACGCCCAAGCCCTTTTGGAGCATATGGATCGTTGCCATATCACCATGAGGGTGGGGGACGAACGCGTCCTGCGGCGGCGGGACTAGGCCTGAGCCGGCGCCGGGCGCCTAGGCATCAGGCGGCGCCACACCTTGCCCAGGTCCCCTTCCTCCCAGGCCACCAGTAGTTGGCTCGCCACGAATATGGAGCTGTAGGTGCCCGTCACGGTGCCCAAGAGGATCACCAGCACCAGCGTCTGGATGCTCGCTCCCCCCAGCAGGAGGAGGGCGATGGCCGTCAAGAGAAGGGTGAGGGAGGTGTTCAGGGAGCGGACCATGGTCTCCATGACGCTGGCATTGACTACCTCTGTGAGGGGCGCCTCGGGATGCTGACGAGCGTTCTCGCGGATGCGGTCGAACACCACGATGGTATCGTGCACGGAGTAGCCCAGCACGGTGAGGAGGCCGGTAATGAACATGGTGTTGACCTCCATGCCCATCACCTTCCCTAGGACGGAGAAGGCGCCCACCACGAACAAGGTGTCGTGCACGAGGGCCAGGACAGCGGCCACCCCATAGCGGTGGGGTTTGGGCAGATGACGAAAGGACCAAGATATGTACAGGAGAATGGCCATAGCTGCTACCGTCACGGCGATGGCAGCGTTACGAACGATGGCCCGCGATACGGTGGCCGAGACCGTCTCGAAGTTCATGATCTGGAAGGGCCCGAACCGCTGCCTGAGCTCCCGCTCCAGGACGTCCCGCTCCGAGGGGGGTGTGGGGCCCACAGGAGGCGTGTTGGTGGCCCCTTGCAGCTCGCCAATGCGGGCGATGATATCGCCGTCCTGGCTCACCTGCACCCGGGCCTGCGGGTGGCCGAGGTCGGCCAGGGCGCTGCGTACGGCCTCTGGGTCCACCTGTTGCTCGAAGCGCAAGGTGAAGGTGGTGCCAGACGTAAATTCGATGCCAGGCTTAAGGGCTGGGGGCACCATGAGGGATACTATCCCCGGCAAAAGCACCAGGGCCGATATGCCGAAGTAGAGCCAGCGCCGCTCCACCAGGTTCCAGGGCTGATGCGCTTGCCCTTCGGCCGGGCGTCTCCTACTGAGGCCCCACAGGTAGAGGTATCTGGCCAGGGGAGTGGCGGCTAGGACATGCATGAAGGTTCGCGTAATGACCATGGCTGTGAACATGCTCACCAGGACGCCGATGGCCAGGGTGAGGGCGAACCCCTTGACTAGGGCGGCGTTGAACTGGTCGCCAAACCACCAGAGGATGCCGCAAGTGATAAGGGTGGAGACGTTGCTATCGCGGATGGAGGGCCAGGCCCTCCCTACTGCCATCTCGATAGCCGCCAAGAGCCCTCTTCCTGTCCTCAGCTCCTCCTTAAGGCGCTCAGCGATGAGGATGTTGGCGTCCACCGCCATACCCACCGACAGGACGAAGGCGGCCACCCCGGCCAAGGTGAGGGTTACGGGCCACATCTTAAAGATGAACAAGACCAGGCTGGCATACATGATAAGGGCGAGAGCCGCTATAACCCCTTGCAGCCGGTAGTAGGCCACCATGAAGAAGAGGACAGCGCCGATGCCGATGAGGGCCGCCTGAACAGCATGGCGCACGCTGGTGTCGCCCAGGGTGGCGTCTACCTGTGTCTCCTGGATCACCTTCATGGGCACGGGGAGGGCCCCAGAGTTGAGAAGGACGCTCAGCCGCTTGGCCTCCTCTAGCTTCATAGGGGAGATGATGGCATCGCTGGAGAGCTCCTGCTGGACCACGGGGGCGGATATCACCTTGCCATCTAAGGCGATAGCTAGAGGCTTGCCCACCAGCCGGCGGGTGACATCGCTTAGGATGGCAGCCCCCTTTCCTGTGAACTGAAGCGTGACGGCGAAGCCCCGACCTTGCGGGTCGGGCTCTACCCGCGAGTTGGGCTTAAGGAAGGCGCCGGTGAGGGGCACGCCTCGCACGTCGGCCGGGCACCCCTCGCGGCAGACGGCCGGCAGCAGCACCAGCTCCCCCTCCTGACCCTCGAGGCCTGTACAGCGAACTACACCGGCCTCCTGGTCTGGGAAGATGAGGCCCCCCTCCGTGGGCACTGTGAACTCCTCGCCCTCAGGGCTCCGGCAGACCAGACCGGTGGAGTCGGCCTGCTTGGGCTCCAGGAACTCAAGACGGGCCGTGCGGCCGATGAGCTCCCGCGCCTCCTCCGGCGAGATGCCAGGGATCTGGACGGCCAGCCGGTACTTGCCCTGGCGCTGGATCTCCGTCTCGGCTACGCCGAAGGCGTTGACCCGCCGCTCGATGGTCTCCTTGACCCCCTCCATGGCAGCATCGATATCGACGCCAGGGGGTATGTGGGCCACGTCGGCCTCCAAGAGGATGTAACTGCCTCCACGCAGGTCCAGGCCCAGGCGCATAGCGCGGCGGTCGAAGTCGCCCACCTTGAGGCCCTTACCCTTTGGCCACGGTATGAAGTCCGGCAGGTAACGTTCGGGAGCTCCGGGCCACACCACCACGATGGCTAGGGCGGTGATGGCGATGCTGAGGGCTAATACCACCAGGTTATGCCACCGCTTCATCCTCTCTCTCCGTGGTGGCCATCACCGATGCCGTGTCCAGGCGCTGGACGATGGCGGTGGCCAGGGCCGTCACCTCCACCCCAGGGGCCAGCTCTAAGACCACCTGGGTGGGCCCTTCCTCGGGCACCACTACCTCCTTGACGGTGGCGATGAGCCCACCTTGGGTGAGGACGCGGTCCCCAACCTTGAGGGATTGGAGGGTCTGGCGCTGGCGACGGCGCTCTTGCTGCAACGGCCGGTAGAAGGCGAAATAGAAGAGAAGGGCGATGGCTGCCGGATAGGCCAAGGCCATAATGAGCAGGCTCATCTCACCTCAGCCTTCCTCTCGGTCCAGCGGGATAGGAGCCTCCTAGCTAGCTCCAGCGCCTCTTGGCGGGTGCTCACCTGGCCAATGGCCTGGGCCTCTTCTAGGGCTCGCAGGAGCCTCCCCACCATGGGGCCAGGAGGGATGCCCAAGGCCTCCATAATATCGTGCCCAGATACCAGCCTGACGTGCCCTGCCATTCCCCTGGGGCGGGTACTTTCCGTCAGCACGTAGTGTACCAGCTGCACGTGGGAGAGCCACTCCTCCTGACGCAGGCGGGGTCCCACGGTGGCCAGATGGTCGGCCAAGCTAAGGAGGAGGATGCCATAGGCCGCTTCGCCGCAGTCGCGGAAGAAGCGAAAGATGGCACGGGAGGTGGGCAAGCCCCTGTGGGACATGTGCATAGGACGCAGATGGGCCCGGACCATGGTGGCTACCAGCTCCCCCTGACGCTTAGAGAAGCGCAGGCGGGCCATGATAGCAGCGGCCACGGTGGCCCCCGCCTTATCGTGGCCAAAGAAGCGCACACGCCCTTGGGCGTCCACCGTCCTGGTGGATGGTTTGGCCACATCGTGCAGCAAGCCCGCCATCTTCACCAGGGCCTTGCGGGGATGGCCGGGGGCTGTCTCCTCCGAGAGGTAGCGGCGTACCTCATCTTCTAGAGAGCCCAGGGTCACCCAGAGGTCCTCCCAGAGGCGATGAAGGGCGAGGGGCTCGGGGGCCAAAAGCACGTCCAGGTATGATACGGTGGCCAAAAGGTGCCCGAAGACGTCCCAGTGGTGCTCCGGGGGTTGGGGGAAGCTACGGGTCGGGTCCAGCTCTGGCAGGAGGACCCCTAAGAGCCCCAGCTGGTCCATGAGGGCCAGGCCCTCCCCTGCCCGCTCCGTTGCCATAAGGCGCACCAGTTCGTCGCGCTGGCGCTCTGGGGCGGCGAGGGGCAGGCGGTGGCGGTGGGCAGAGATGAGACGTGCTGTCTCTTCTTCCAGGCGGAAGCCCAGCTCGCAGGCCAGACGGACCCCTCGCAGTAGTCGTATAGGGTCCTGGATTAGGGCATGGGGGGAGGTGAGGCGCACCAGCCCCTGCCGCAGGTCGTCCAGCCCCCCCAGGGGGTCGATGATGGTGCCATCGGTCCCTTTCCACTGCTGAAGGGGCAGGGCCATGGCGTCGATGGTGTAGTCACGGGAGGCGAGGTCCTCTTCGATGGGGCCTTGGAGGGGGTGGAGGTCTACCTGCAGAGTTTCCCCCTGGAAGGGCAAGAAGACACGGCCCATT
Source organism: Dehalococcoidia bacterium (assembly GCA_032249735.1). Taxonomy (GTDB): domain Bacteria; phylum Chloroflexota; class Dehalococcoidia; order SM23-28-2; family HRBIN24; genus JAVVHA01. Next base: position 44,673 of record JAVVHA010000007.1, read on the forward strand.
CCCTGGTGGCCTAAGGGGAAGTAATGACCCCCTAGCTGGCGGGCCAGCTCTGGGCCCGCTTCCTGGACAGGGGCGGCTACAGCGAGGTCCAGGTCCTTTATGGGGCGGCCCAGCAGGGCATCCCTTAAGGCACCTCCTACCAGATATGCGGGGCGGTGGCCGAGGGCACGGGCCAAATGTGGTACCAGGGAGGCCAAGGCCGGAGGAAGGCGCACTACGGGCCTCACCTACCCTCCCCAATCTTCACTAGGCGGTCAAGGCTCTCCAGGCGGTCGATGTAAAGGATGCCGTTTATATGGTCCACCTCGTGCTCTAGGGCCTGGGCCAGAAGGGCCTCCCGCTCGTCCCCCCTTTTGGCCGAGGCCTTGATGCGCACCGTTCTCCCCTCAAGGTCCATGCCCCTAGCCACCACGGTCAGGGAGCGGGGCACCTCGGCCCGGTAGCCAGGGATGGAGAGGCACCCCTCGTCCACCAGGCGTTGCCCTTCCCGCTTGACGATCTCAGGATTGATGAGGGCGAAGGGCTCTTCGTCGGGCAGGCCGATGACGATGACCCGCAAGGGGACGCCGATCTGGGGGGCGGCCAGCCCCACCCCATGGGCTGCATACATGCTCTCTATCATATCCTGCACGAGGCGGCGGATGGACTCGTCGATCTTAGTGACCCGACGGGCCTTCAGGCGCAGGACGGGGTCTCCCAAAAGGCGTATGGGATAGACAGCCAAGGCTCACCTCCCTGGTTCATCGCCTTCAATTCTAGGCCGTGCTGCCCGCTATGGAAACCTAGGCTCCTCCCACTGGGTCCACGTCCACCGTCCACCACCGTGAGGGGGGCAAGTCCGTCAAAACGGAGTTGGGGTCCTCTCCTTTGATGGTGATGTGCCATCGATAACGGCCGCGAAGGCGCAAGGGATAAGCTGGGGCGGGGCCCAACACGTCTATGGGACGTCCCAAGGCCTTCTGTCGAAGGCGGGAGGTTAGGGATGTGGCCAAAGCCGCCGCTTCCCTGGGGTTGGGATGAGAGACGGTGATGCGCACCAGCTCGCCAAAGGGGGGATAGCGGAGGGTCTGGCGGAGGGCCATCTCCTGTCGATATAGGGCCTCGTAGTCGTGGTGGACCAGTGCCTGGAGGGCAGGATGGGTAGGCCTGTAAGTCTGGACGATGACCCTACCCCCACGGGGGCCACGGCCGGCCCGTCCGGCCACCTGCTCCAGCACCTGAAACACCCTCTCGCTGCTGCGGAAGTCGGGAGCGTAAAGGCCGATGTCCGCCAGCACCACCCCCGTGACGGTCACCCGGGGTAGGTCCAGCCCCTTGGCCAGCATCTGCGTCCCCACTAACACTTGGGCCTCCCCCTTTATGAAGGCCTCGAGGAGGCGCTGGTGAGCGGTCCAGTGGCGGGTGACATCCCGGTCCCAGCGGAGGGTGCGCACACCGGGGAAGATCTGGCCCACCTCCTCCTCCACCCGTTGGGTGCCGATACCAACTGGCCGCAGGGCGTTCTCGCCACAGGCCAGGCAGCGGGGCGGGATGCGTCGGGAGCGGTTGCAGTGGTGGCAGATCAGGCGCCCCTCGACCCGATGGAAGACATAGGCCACCTGACAGCCGGGGCAGGCCGGCACGTGGCCACAGGCGAAGCACTCCACAAAAGAGGCGGCCCCCCGGCGGTTGAGGAAGAGGATCACCTGCTCTCCCGCCTCCAGGGCCTCGGCCATGGCCTCCTTCAGGCGACGGCTGAAGATGCCCCTATTTCCCTCTTGCAGCTCGCGCCGCATGTCCACCACCTCCACCTGAGGCAGGGAGGCGACCACCGCCCCCCCGCGACCGTCGGGATGGAGGCGATGGGGTAGACGCAGGAGGTGGTACACACCTGTGCGAGCTCTGTGGTAACTCTCGATAGCGGGGGTGGCGCTGCCCAGCACCAGGACCGAACTCGTAAGTCGGCAAAGCTCCTGGGCCACCAGGCGGGCGTGGTAGCGGGGCGGCGGCTCCTGCTGCTTGTAGGCCCACTCATGCTCCTCGTCCATCACCACCAGCCCCAGGGCTTCCATGGGCAAGAAGATGGCGCTGCGGGTGCCGATGACCACCCGTCGCTCCCCTTTCCGTACCGCGTGCCAGACGTCGAACTGCTCTCCCAGGCTGAGGCCGCTATGGAAGACAGTCACCTGGCCTGGGAAGCGGCCGGCGAACCGCATCACCGTCTGGGGGGTGAGGGATATCTCGGGCACAAGGACGATGGCCCCTTTCCCTAGGCGGAGGGCCTCCTCGATGGCCGCCAGATACACCTCAGTTTTGCCGCTGCCTGTGACCCCATGTAGGAGGAATGTGCCACCCCTGCCTGAACGAAGGGCCTTAGCGATGGCCTGGGCTGCCTCCGCCTGGTGAGACGTAAGCGTAGGTGGTGCGGTCGGCGGAGCCTTTATCTCGGCCAGGGGGTCGCGGGGCACGGGGACCTCCTCCAGGGCTATGACCCCTCCCTCCAGCAAGGGACGCAGATGACGCCTCTTTAGTTTGAAGAGGGAGCAGGCCTCAACTAGGGGCAGAGGCCCGCGCTCAGCCAAGAGGTCTATCAACCCGGCGAGGCGGGGGCCGGCCCTCTGGCGGGCCTCATGGGCAGGGACCAAAAGGCGAACATGGGGCACCAGGTGGGGTCGAGCGCGAGGGCGGGCCAGCTCATAGCGGCAGGCCAAGAGACCCTTCCGCACCAGAGAGGCGGCCACCGCCCCCGCCTGGGGCATGCGCAGGGCCTTCTTCATCTCCTCCGTTTCTGCCCGCCCACGGGCCCGCACGTACTCCCAGACCTGGCGTTGACGGGAGCTCAGGGCATCGGCAGGCCCATCCCCGAGGGCCACGAAGTAGGTGAGGGGCCTCTGCTGGCTCCCTGGCGGCATCATGGTGGCAAGACACTGGAAGAGGGGGGTTAGATAGCGGCGGGAGAGCCAGCGAGCCAAGGCCAGCTGGTGGGCAAGGATGAGAGGGCCATCCCCCACCAAGGACTGGATCTCCTTGGCATCGGGATAAGGAGGCACGCCCACCTCCATGACCACTCCCTGCAGGACCCGGGGCCCAAAGGGCACATATACCAAGCATCCTGGGCGCACCTCCATGTCCGGGGGGACGCGATAGGTAAAGGTTTGCCAGGTGGGGAAAGGGCAGTGAACAGCGACTTCAGCGTACAGGGTCATGGGCGTGGCCTAGGGGCTGGCCTATTGCTGCCCAGATGCCTTAGGGGTTACCCGCTGCTCCTTGATACGGGCCGCCCGCCCGATGCGCCCCCGCAGATAGTACAGGCGGGCGCGCCGCACCTTCCCATGCCGGACCACCTCCACCTTCTCCAGGAGAGGGGAGTACAGGGGGAAGATCATCTCCACTCCTACCCCGTGGGATACCTTGCGCACAGTAAACGTAGAGTTGAAGCCGCCGCCCCGCTTGCGGATCACCACCCCCTCAAATATCTGAACCCTCTCCCGGTCACCCTCCCGCTGGCGGAAGTGGACCCGCACCGTGTCCCCTGGGCCAAAGGGAGCGATGTTGGGGTTCTCCTTGATGCCCAACAAGGGACGCACATCGATGTCCATGGCAGGCACCAGTTTACATGGTGCCTAAGCGGCGGGCAAGCCATTCTCGCTCCTCGGGGCTCAGGTTGGCACGGGCCAGGAGGTCTGGCCGCCGCAGGGCGGTGAGGAGGATGCTCTGCCGGCGCCTCCAGCGCGCGATCTCCTGATGGTTGCCAGAAAGGAGCACCTCGGGCACCCTCCATCCCCGGAACTCGGCTGGGCGGGTATATGGTGGATACTCCAAAAGGCCTTCGGCGAAGGACTCGCACCGCGCCGATTGGGGGTCGCCCAGGGCTCCCGGCAGGAGGCGGACCACGGCGTCCACCACGACCATGGCTGCCACCTCTCCCCCGGAGAGGATGAAGTCGCCGATGCTGATCTCGTCGGTGGCCAGGTATTGGTGGACGCGGGCGTCCACCCCCTCGTAGTGGCCACAGATGATGATGAGGCGGTCCTTCTGCGCCAACTCCTGGGCCACCTCTTGGGTGAAGGTGCGGCCGATGGGCGTCATGAGGATGATGGGCCCTCGCCGCCCGTCCATGGCCACCACGGCCTCGGTGGCGGCGAAGATGGGCTCAGGCTTCATGACCATCCCTGGGCCTCCACCGTAGGGGTAGTCGTCCACAGTGCGGTGCTTGTCGGTGGCCCAGTCCCTTATGTTGTGGACATATATCTCCACGATGCCCCGCTCCCTGGCCCGCTTGATGATGGACTCGTCGAACGGGCCGCGGAAGGCCCCAGGGAATATGGTCAGGATGTCGATGCGCATGGCCTCTACCACCACCTCCCACCGTTCCCCACTTTAGCGGGGCTCATGGGGGGATGGTTCCCCCCGTAGCAGCTCTAGCAGGTGGGGCAAGACGGGCAAAAGGACCTGCAAGTTCTCCCTCACCCCCTTGGGGCTGCCAGGGAGATTGACGATGAGGGTGCGGCCACGGACGCCAGCCACTGCCCTGCTGAGCATGGCCAGTGGGGTATGTTTCAGCCCTTCCATTAGCATGGCCACCACCAGTCCTGGCGCCTCCCGATGGATGACCGCCCGGGTGGCCTCGGGGGTCACATCGCGGGGCCCGAACCCCGTGCCTCCAGTGGTCAACACCAGGTCCAACCCGTCCACGTCCGCCCACCGACACAGGCGATCCTCGATGACCTCACGTTCGTCGGGGACCACGTCGTATCGCTCCACCGCCAATCCCAGCCCCAGGAGCGTCTCCTTTATAGCCTGGCCGCTCTCATCGGCCCGCAACCCCCTGGACGCCGAGTCCGATACTGTCAGCACCCCCACCCGAAACCTCTTCTCACCCTGTGGAAATGATGTGGACAACCCTGTCGACCTCCCCCCTTGGCCATGGGCGAGGCGTGGTATGATGTGGGAGAAAGTGGGGAAGGGTGGTGGCCCTTCCCTCGGCTCCCACGCCCTCCTTGTGCTGTCAATATAGCACAGGGAGGGGCGGCGGTGGGAGGGACGGAGAAAGGGATGGTCTTTCGCGGCACTTACGAGTACTCCATGGACGATCGGGGCCGAGTCCCCATACCTGCGCGCTATCGTCATCTCTTTAGCGATGGCCTCAAGCTGACCCTCAGCCCCGATGGATGTGTAGAGGTGTGGACCAACGAGGGCTTTGAGAGCATGGAGGCACGGGTGATGGCGGAGCCAGCCACCACCCTCAGGGGGAGGCGCCTTCGCCGCGGCTTCTCCGTCCGCTCTTGGGACGCAGAGCTGGACCGCCAGGGGCGCATTCTTATTCCCCAATACCTGAGGGAGAAGGCGCAGCTGGAAGGGAACGTCATCGTGGCTGGGCGCATCGAATGCCTCGAGATATGGAACCCTAAGCGATGGGAGGAGGAGATGGCCCAGGTGGAGGCCACTTACCGTGAGGAGCTGGAATCTCTGAGGTAGGGGAGGGGAGGAGATGCTTTTGGAGCTAGAGCGCATAGAGTCCGCCACCGGCATCCACGTGCCCGTCATGGTGGAGGAGGTGCTGGAGGCTCTGGCGGTCATCCCCGGCGGTCGGTATGTCGACTGCACCGTAGGCACGGGCGGACACGCCGAGGCCATCTTGGAGGCCGCCTCTCCAGGCGGGCTCCTCCTCGGGCTGGACGTGGACGCCGATGCCCTGGAGGTGGCGGCACGCCGGCTGGAGCGCTTCGGGCCGGACGTGCGGCTGGTGAAGGCCAATTACCGCGACCTCATGGCCGTGTGCCGTTCTTACAACTTCGTGCCCGTGCATGGTGTCCTCTTCGATCTAGGCCTCTCCTCCTTCCAGCTGGCCCATCCCCAGCGAGGGTTCAGCTTTCAAATGGAGGGCCCCCTGGACATGCGCTTCAACCAGACCCAGGACCTGAGGGCCCATGACTTGGTGAACAAGCTCCCGGAGAAGGAGCTGGCTGACATCATCTGGCGCTATGGGGAGGAGAGGCAGGCCCGGCGCATTGCCCGGGCCATCGTGCGCGCCCGGCCCATCCATACCACCGTGGAGCTGGCAGAGGTGGTGGCGCGGGCTGTGGGGCGGGCTAGCGGCCGCATCCACCCCGCCACCCGTACCTTCCAGGCCCTGCGTATCGCTGTGAACCAGGAGTTGGAGAATCTGGAGGTGGCGCTGTACCAGGCCGTGCAGGTGCTGGGCAAGGGTGGGAGGCTGGTGATCATCTCCTATCACTCCCTGGAGGACCGGGTGGTGAAGCGGTTCCTGTGGCAGGAGGCCCGCGACTGCATCTGCCCACCCGGCTCCCCCGTCTGCCAATGTGGACACAGGGCCACTTTGCGTGTGGTGAGCCGTGGGCCTATGCGCCCATCACCCCAAGAGGTGGAGAGGAACCCACGGGCCAGGAGCGCCCGCATGCGAGTGGCGGAGAGGTTGTGATGGCTAGCGTGCGCCAACGTGCGCGGGTCCAAGTCCCTTGGCTGCCTCGCTGGTGGCTGGGGGTTCCGGGGGCCATTGTGGCTGCTACCTTGGTGTTGGGGGGAGCGTCCCTTCTGCCCCTCTCCAGCGTCGTGGGCTCCTCCTCTGCTCGGGGAGAGGTGGAGCGTCTGCGCAAAGAGAAGAGGGAGCTGGAGGCGCAGGTGCAAGAGCTAGAGGCCCAGGTGGCCTATCTGGCCTCCCTTCAAAGGATAGAGAAGGAGGCCAAGGAGCGCCTCGGCATGGTGCCGCCGGAGGAGGTGATATACCTGGAGGTGGACGTGCCGGCTCCTCCCTCCCCCGAGGTCCCTCCTCAATTGGCCCCTCGGGTGGAGGAGAAGGGGTCAGGTCGTCCCTGGTGGCATAGGATTCTGGAGTTGCCCCTCATACGCTAGGCGCGATGATGCGCCGGCTGGCGCCTCCCTGGCGATTGCACCTCCTGTCTCTTGTGATAGGCCTGGGCTTTGCGGCGGTGGTAGGGCGGCTCGTGCAACTGCAAGTGTTGGAGCATCAGCAACACGCAGCCCGGGCCCGTCTCTTTTCCCTCACTAATCAGGACTCTCTGACCCTTAGGGGGGCCATCGTTGACGCTGGAGGGCATCCTCTGGCCATAAGCATTACGTCCTTCGACGTCCTCGTAGAGAAGAGGGCGTGGGAAGACCCTGAGAAGGCCCTGGCCCATGCCAGCCGGCTGGCCCAGATCGTGGGGGGCGACCCTCGGAGGATGGTAGAGGAGGTGCGCCTTAGCCCAGCTTTCGAGCAAGAGGTGGTGCGGGGTCTCACCTTGGAACAGGCCAGGGAGGTGGAAGGCCTAAGGCTGCCTGGGGTGAGGCTCCGGCCCAATAGCCGGCGCGTCCACCCCGAAGGCAGTCTAGCTGCCCAGCTGCTAGGCATCGTGGGCCGGGACGGGTTGGGCCTCAGCGGCCTAGAGGCGGACCTGGACGAGGCCCTGCGCCAGGGTGCCAAGGTGGTCCTGACCATCGACCGTGTGGTCCAGCGGGCAGCGGAGGAGGCGTTAGACCAGGCTATAAAGCAGCACAACGCCCGGGGCGGCTCGGTGGTGGTGGTAGATGCTAAGAGCGGCGCCCTGCTGGCCATGGCCAGCCGCCCTTCCTTCGACCTGGACCGACCGCCTCTGGACGACCCCAAGGCCTTGGATCTGTTCCGGAACCCTGTGGTGACCGATACTTACGAGCCGGGGTCCGTGCTGAAGGTGGTGACGGTGGCGGCGGCTATCGACCAGGGGCTGGTGTCCTCCAAGACCGTATGGCAGGACACAGGGGTGGCCCTGGTGGCCGGCTGGCCCATCTATAACTGGGACTATTCTGCCCGTGGCACGCAGACAGTCACCGACATTTTGGTCAAGAGCCTGAATACGGGGGCCGTTTGGCTGGCCCGCCTCTTGGGCCCTGAGCGCTTCTACGAATACCTGGGCCGCTTCGGGTTCGGACGCCCAACGGATGTGGGCCTGGGAGGGGAGGCCTCGGGGCATGTGCGCTGGCCCCAGGACCCCCTCTGGTCGCCGGTGGACCTGGCCACCAACTCCTTCGGCCAGGGCATCGCTGCCACCCCTCTACAGGTGGCCATGGCCGTGGCCGCCATCGCCAACGATGGCTTGCTCATGCGACCCTATGTGGTGAAGGCTATTGTCACCCCGCAAGAGACTAAGGAGACGCGGCCACAGGTAGTGGGCCAGGTGGTCTCCCCGGAGACAGCCCGGGTGGTGCGGGAGATGATGGGCGCCGTGGCTGAGAGCATCAGGCCCCCTTGGCTGGAGGTCCCTGGCTATCGCGTGGGAGGCAAGACAGGCACCGCCAATGTGGTGGAGGGGGGCCTGTATAAGCCGGACGCTTACATCGCCTCCTTTGCCGGCATCGTGCCCCTAGATGACCCCCGTCTGGTAATATTAGTGAAGATTGACGAGCCAAAAAGCGTGCCCTGGGGGACGGTGGTGGCTGCGCCGGTATTCGCGAAAGTGGCCAAGACGGCCCTGGCCCACTACCGTGTGCCGCCAGAACCACAGGCCCTCTCCCGAGCGCCATGACGGTTGACATCCTTGCCCAGGAGGTGATGGAGGACCTGGGCCCCGCCTTGGTGGCCAGGGGCGGCCTCTTACACCGCCGCTTCCGTGGGGTGGCCGTGGACTCGCGCCTGGTGGAGCGGGGCTTCTTATTTGTGGCATTGCCTGGCCAGCGTCACGATGGTCACCATTTCCTAGAGGAGGCGGTCTCCCGCGGGGCGTGGGGCGTGTTGGTCTCTCGCCCAACCTACGGGTGGGAGGGAGTCACCGTCTTTCATGTGAGGGATACGTTGGAGGGCCTTCAAAGGCTGGCCGCTGGCAGAAGGCGGCGCCATCCCCAACTGACGGTGGTGGGGATCACCGGCAGCGTGGGCAAGACCACCTGCAAGGAGCTAACGGCAGCGGTGCTGGGACGGCGCTACTCCGTTCTCAAGAGCCCTGGCAACCTCAATACGGAGGTGGGGCTCCCTCTGGCCCTCATGGGGCTAGAGGCCCACCACCATGTGGCCGTCCTGGAGATGGGGATGTTCGCTCGGGGGGACATCGCCTTGCTGTGCCGGCTGGCCAACCCGCAGGTGGGGGTGGTGACCAACGTGGCGCCTGTGCACCTGGAGCGGTTGGGATCCATGGGGGCCATTGCGGCGGCCAAGGGAGAGCTATTGGAGTCCCTCCCCCGCGAAGGGGTGGCGGTGGTCAACGGCGATTGCCCCTGGACGCGTCGGGTGGCGTCACGCACTCGGGCGCGTGTGGTCACCTTCGGGTTGGGGCCCACATGTCAGGTGCGAGGCCAGGACGTGCGGGGGGAGGGGTTGGCGGGCTTCCGATTCCGCCTCTGCACTCCCCAGGGGGAGATAGACGTGCGCTGCCCCATGCCTGGGCGCCACAACGTATACAACGCCTTGGCTGCTGCTGCCGTGGGCCTATGTCTGGGCATGGAGCTTCCAGAGGTGGCAACCGCCCTCTCCCAGGCCCGCACCCATCTGCGCTTGCAGGTCCTGCCTGGCCCCCACGGCAGCACCATCATAGACGACTCCTACAACGCCAGCCCTCCCTCAGTGTTGGCTGCCCTGGCCCTCCTGGCGGAGACGCCGGGGAGGAGGTTGGCACTGCTAGGGGATATGCTGGAGCTAGGGGACTACGATGTGGAGGGACACCGGCTGGTGGGGGAGGAGGCGGGCCGGGTAGTGGACGTGTTGGTGGTGGTGGGGGAGAGGGCCCACCTGGTGGCCGCCGCCGCCCGTCGGGGAGGGCGGGCCAGGGTGATGGTGGTTCGGGATAAGCAGGAGGCCGCCGCCGTTCTGCGAAAGGAGCTAGGGCCGGGCGACCATCTGCTGGTAAAGGGCTCGCGGGCTTTAGCCCTCGAGGAGGTGGTGGAGGCCCTGCGGTCATGACCCATGCTCTAGGGGCAGGTGCCATGGCGTTGGTAGCGTCACTGCTTCTGGGGAGGCCTATGGTGGGGCTCCTACGCCGTTGGGGCGTGGGGAAAGCTGTGAACCCTTGGGGGCCGGCGTCCCACCGCGTCAAGGAGGGAACCCCCACTATGGGAGGGGTGCTCATCTGGGGGCCGGCTTTGGTCGTGGCCGGGTTGGAGGCTACCCGCCACTCTGCAGCATCCCTCCCCGCCATCGCCATGGGCGGGCTGGCCCTCCTAGGTCTGATAGACGACCTGGGCTCCCTGTCTGGGCGAAGGCAGTGGGCTCTCAACAAGCGCCTTAAGCTCTTGGCTCTGGTAGCTGTGGGGCTAGGGGTAGCCCTGGCCCTGTACCTATGGCAGGGGGTGGACTGGGTTCGGGTTCCTGGCCTGGGTAGGTACGACCTTGGGGCCTGGATCGTGCCAGTGGGGGTCATGGTGGTAGCCTTGACCGCTGGTGGGGTGGCCGTAACCGATGGTCTGGACGGGCTGGCGGCGGGGCTCTCGGCTGTGGCCTATGCTGCCCTTGGGGCGGTGGCCCTGGTGCAGGGGCAGGAGGCAGTGGGAGCCTTCGCCTTGGCGGTGGTGGGGGCCTGCCTGGGTTTCCTTTGGTATAACAGCCACCCCGCCCAGGTCTTCATGGGCGACACGGGGGCCCTGGCCTTGGGCGGGGGCTTAGCCGCTGTGGCCCTCGTCACGGGGCAGTGGCTCGCCCTACCTCTGGTGGGTATCGTCTTCGTCCTGGAAGGGGCTTCCGTGTACTTGCAGGTGGCCTATTTTCGGCTCACGGGTGGCAAGAGGATCCTGCGCATGGCCCCCCTTCACCATCATCTGGAAGCCCTGGGATGGCCGGAGCCCCGGGTGGTGCAAAGGCTTTGGATGTTGGGCGCCCTAGGGGCCATGGCCGGGGTCATCCTCGCCTTGGAGGCGCAGTGATGGACTTCCGCGGCAAGCGGGTGACGGTGGTGGGCCTAGGCATCGAGGGGGTAGACGGCGTCCGTTTCTTCGTAGGGTGCGGGGCCCACGTTACGGTGACCGATGTCAAGCCCGCGGGCCAGCTAGCCCACCGCCTGGCCCAGATCGAGGGCCTGCCCGTCCGCCTCTTCCTGGGAGGCCACGACCCCGCCGCCCTAGAGGGAGCTGATTACGTCTATGTCTCGCAAGGAGTGCCATTGGACCTGCCCATTATCGATGCCGCCCGCCGAAGGGGAATCCCCATCGTGTCCATGCTTTCGCTGTACATGGAGTTGTGCCCAGGGCCCATCGCGGCCATCACGGGCTCCAGCGGCAAGACCACCACCACGGCCCTGGTGGGCCGCATGATGGAGGCCGAGGGGCTGCCCCACCTGGTGGGAGGCAACATCGGCGTGGGCCTTTTGAGCCAGCTCCCCCGGGTGCGCCCCTACACCTGGTCAATCCTCGAAGTAAGCCATACCCAGCTGCAGCACCTGCGGCGCAGCCCCCACGTGGGGGCGGTGCTTAACATAACGCCCAATCACCTGGACCGCTTCACCTGGGAAGAGTATAAGGCGCTGAAGGCTCGGATGGTCTCCTACCTGGGGCCTGGGGACTGGGCCGTCCTGGGGTACGACGATGCGGAGGCGCGGGCCCTGGCGGTCCAGACGGGTGAACGTGCCATCTTCTTCTCCCTGCGGGGGGAAGTAGAAAGGGGCGTAGGGGTGCGGAAGGGCAAGGCCTGGTGGTTTTGGGACGGACGGGCCGTGCCTCTCTTTGACCTGTCGTCGGTGCAGCTGCGGGGTGAACACAACCTCCGGAATGCGCTGGCGGCGGCGGCGGTGGCCCGCCTCTGCGGCGTATCTGGCCAAGCCATCGCCTGCGCCGTGGCCACCTTTCAGGGGGTGGAGCATCGCCTGGAGCTGGTGGCCACCGTAGGTGGCGTGGCCTACTACAACGATAGTATCGCCACCACCCCCCAGCGGGCCCTAGCCGCTTTGCGCTCGTTCCAGGAGCCCATAGTCCTCCTCTTGGGTGGCAGGGATAAGAACTTGCCCCTGGAGGAGTTGGCCGAGGAGGCCCTGCGGCGGTGCCGGGCTGTGGTTGTCTTTGGGGAATCGGGCCCCAAGCTGGAGGCTGCCCTGAGGGAGGCCGCTGGGCGGGGCCAAGGGTCTGCCGCCATCCTGAAGGTGGAGGGGCTTTCGGAGGCGGTGGAGGTGGCGCAGGCCGTGGCCCATCCCGGCGATGTGGTGCTGCTTTCCCCCGCCTGCACCAGCTACGATGCTTACCAGAACTTCGAGGAGCGGGGGCAGCACTTCCGAGAGCTGGTGGGCCGCTTAGCGCGGGCGGAGGTGGCGGCGTGGCGGTGATGCTCAAAAGAGAGGCCCCGTCCCACGGACTCCTTTTGGCCCTCGTCCTGGCCCTTGTGGTGACGGGCCTGTTGGTGAGCTATAGCGCCAGCTTCTGGATTGGGCGCACGGCCTATGATGACCCCTATTACTTCATCGAGCGGCAGAGCTTATATGTGGCAGTGGGACTGGTCATCATGGTGGCCCTCATGGCCCTGGACTATCGACGTCTCCGCCGGTTGAGCTTGCCCCTGATGGTTGTGGTGCTGGCCGGCCTAGCGGCGGTGCTAGTGCCTGGGGTGGGGGTTGTGCGCAACGGCGCCGCCCGTTGGCTGGCGCTGGGGCCGGTGGAGGTGCAGCCCGGTGAGGGGGCCAAGCTGGCCCTGGTGATGTATATGGCAGCGTGGCTGGCGGGGAGGGGGGAGGAGATCAGGCGCTTCTCCGTGGGCCTTTTGCCCTTCGCCCTCATCGTAGGGACGGTGGGGGGTCTTATAGTGGCCGAGCCCGATATGGGCACGGCCATCATCGTGGTGGCGGTGGCCTTGGCGATATTCTTCGTCGCTCGTGCGCCTCTCCTGCACATCCTGGCGGTGGTACTGGTGGGGGCTGCTGCCAGCTATCTCCTTATCTTGTCCCAGGACTATAGGATGAGCAGGATCCAGACTTTCCTCGCCCCCGACCGTGACCCCCTGGGGGCTGGTTACCAGATGACCCAAATGCTGACGGCCCTGGGGGCCGGCGGCATGACCGGACTAGGATGGGGTGCCAGTAGACACAAGCTAGGGCTACTACCCAATGCCCACACCGATGGCGTCTTCGTGGTGGTGGGCGAGGAGTTGGGGCTGGTGGGGGCGTTAGCCATCCTCACGCTGTTAGCCTTGGTGCTGTGGCTGGGCCTAAGGGTGGCCAGGGAAGCTCCCGACAGGCTGGGACAGCTGACAGCAGCAGGGGTGGTGTCCTGGCTGGGCATCCAGAGCCTGGTGAACTTGGGGGGCGTAACGGGCATCTTCCCCCTTACAGGGGTGCCTTTGCCCTTCTTCAGCTACGGAGGCTCGGCCATGGTATCCACGTTGGCTGGTGTGGGCCTCCTCCTCAGCGTAGCGCGCAGGATCCCGTTCCACATTCGGGCAGGGGAGGTGAGGAGGGGGTGAAGGTCGCCCTGTGTGGGGGAGGCACAGGTGGCCACATCTATCCCGCCCTTAGCATCGTGGCCGCTCTTACGGAGGAGCTGGAGATAGACGATGTCCAGGTCCTCTATTTGGGCCAGCAGGGGGGGCTGGAAGGGCAGCTGGTGAGTCGGGAGGGCATCCCCTTCGCCCATATACCGTCGGGGCCGGTCCGGGGGCGCTGGCCCTGGCAGATAGCCCTGAGTCTGGGCAAGATGGGTGTGGGCTTCTGGAAGGCGCGCCGCGCCCTTTTGGGCTTTGGGGCGGACGTGGTCCTCTCCACTGGTGGCTACGCTGGTGTGCCGGTGGCCGTGGCCGCCCGCAGCCTAGGCATCCCATTAGTGGTGTTCCTGCCCGACGTCCTCCCCGGCTGGGCGGTGCGGTTCATGTCCCGCCTGGCCACCAGGGTGGCGGTCTCCACCCCCTATACCGTCTCCCGCCTGGCCAATGGGAAGGTGCGGGTGACGGGATACCCCGTAAGGCGCTCCTTCTGGCTGGTCGACAGGGAGGAGGGAAGGCGCCGCTTAGGGCTGGAGATGGAGGAGAGGGTGCTTTTGGTGCTAGGGGCCTCCCAAGGGGCCCGCCCCATCAACGAGGCCATCGCCCACAGGCTGCGGGAGCTGCTGGAGCTCTGCCAAGTGGTGCACATCAGCGGCCTGGCCCATGAGCCCCAGCTGCGCACCCTAGCCGATGCCCTTCCCCAAGGCCTGCGCTCCCGGTACCACCTTTACGCCTACATGTACGATGAGATGCCCTGGGCCATGGCCGCCGCCGACCTGGCGGTATGCCGGGCGGGGGCATCCGTGCTGGGGGAGCTACCAGCTGTCGGCCTGCCGGCCATCCTGGTGCCCTACCCCTACGCCGGTGGCCACCAGCGTCACAACGCCCACTACCTGGAGGCGGAAGGGGCTGCTCTGGTCATAGATGAGTGGGAGCTGGGGGACAAGCTCCTGCCCATGGTGGGGCTTCTCCTGGCCGATACGGCCCGGCGACAGCGCATGGCCAGCGCCATGCGTAGGCTGGCTCGGCCGGACGCCGCTGCCAACGTGGCCCGTCTGCTCTTGGAGGTGACTGGCAGGGCATGAAGGGGGGCCATTTCCACCTCATGGGCGTAGGGGGCGTGCACATGTCGGCCATCGCTCACCTGTTGCTGGAGGAAGGGTATAGGGTGAGCGGCTGCGATGCGTGCCCTACGGAGGCCCTGCGGCCTCTGCAAGAGAAGGGCCTGCGCCTATTCCAGGGTCACAACCCGTGCCACTTGGCGGAGGTGGACGTCCTGGTGCATACGGCGGCCATCCGGCAGGGGAACCCCGAGCTGGAGGAGGCACAACGCCGGGGCATCCTCGTCTTGAAGCGGGCGGAGATGGTGGCCCGTCTGGCGGAGGGGCGTCGCATGGTGGCCGTGGCCGGAAGCCATGGCAAGACCACCACCACCTCCCTGGTGGCCTATATGCTTTGGCGGGCGGGCCTCTCCCCCACCTTTCTCCTGGGGGGCTATATGGTGGAGATGGACACCAACGTGGCTGCTGGTACAGGCCCCTTCATAGTGGTGGAGGCCGACGAGTTCGATAGGGCCTTTCTGGCCTACAACCCCTGGCTGGCGGTGGTGACCAATGTGGAGCCTGACCACCTCGACTGCTACGGCACCTTCGAGGCCTTAAAGGACGCCTTCCGTCGCTTCCTGCACCAGGTACAGGAGGACGGCATCATAGTGGCCTGTGGCGATGATCGCCATGTGGCCTCACTGGTTCCTGGGCTGGGCCCACCGGTTGTGTCCTATGGATTGGGCAAAGGGGTGGACCTAATGGCCCAGGAGGCAGTGCCCTCCAGCCAAGGATATCGCTTCCGAGCGGTGTGGCGGGGGCAGGACTTGGGCCTATTTCAGACCCAGCTGTGGGGTCTCCATAACGTGAGCAACTGTCTGGCAGCCCTGGCGGTGGGCCTCGTCCTCGACCTGCCGGTGGATCTGCTGAGGGAGGCCCTGGCTACCTTCCGTGGGGTGAAGAGGCGCTTCCAAGTGATAGGGGAGGCTAGGGGCATCACGGTAATGGACGATTACGCCCACCACCCCACGGAGGTGCGAGCCACCCTGGCGGCCGTTCGCCAGCGTTTCCCAGGGCGCCGCCTGGTGTGCCTATTCCAGCCCCACACCTACAGCCGCAGCCGCTACCTCCTGGACGGCTTCCTCACTTGCTTCCAGGAAGCAGACCTCCTCTTGGTGGCCGATACCTATGCCGCCAGGGAGAGCCCCCAGGAAGGCATAGATGCCGCTACCTTGGCTGCCCACATAGGGCCTCATGCCCGTTACGTGGGTAGCCTGGATGATGCTACCCTGGCTGTCCTATCCTCGCTGCGGCCGGGGGACGTTTTCATGACCATCGGGGCGGGGGATGTGGACAAGGTGGCCTACAAGGTTCTGGAGGAGTTGGGGGGATGATCACCCGTCGCTTCCTGGAGGAGCTGCGACGCTTGGGGCCCATCAGGTTCGCCGAGCCCCTCTCCACCCACACCACCTGGGGCGTGGGAGGCCCGGCCGATGTCTACATGACGGCCAAGTCAGGGGAGCAGCTGCGCAGGGCCTTCGCCATAGCCCGTGAGCACGGCGTTCCCGTGCTGGTGTTAGGGGCAGGCTCCAACATCCTGGTGGGCGATGAAGGGTTCCGGGGACTGGTCATCGAGAACAGGGCCCGCCAGGTCCAGGGGCCCATCCTCCGCAACGGGATAGCGATAGTGCGAGCCGAGAGTGGAGTCCCCCTCGCCGCCCTGGCCCGCCGTCTGGGGCGGGCGGGATGGGAGGGGCTGGAGTGGGCCGTGGGCATTCCAGGCACCTTGGGAGGGGGGGTGGTGTATAACGCCGGCGCTTATGGCGGTTGCCTGGCCGACGTCCTGGTGTGCGCTGTCGTGGGCGATGCTCAGGGCTGCGTGCAGACGTTAAGGCGGGAGGATCTCGCCCTAGGCTATCGTGGCAGTGCCCTCACCCGCGGCCTATTGCAGGACGTGGTGGTGACGGAGGTGGAGCTACAGGTGTGGCCTGGCCGGCGGCAGGCCCTGGAGGAGCGGATGCGAGAGCTGGAGGCCCGCAGGCGCGCCTCTCAGCCGCGGGGCCGGAGCGCGGGCTCTGTCTTCAAGAACCCACCCCAACGCCCGGCCTGGTGGTATGTAGACCAGGTGGGGTTGAGGGGTTACCGCATCGGCAATGCTCAGTTCTCCCTCCATCATGCCAATTTCATCATTAACCTAGGGCAGGCGCGCGCTGCCGACATCAAGGCCCTCATCGACCTGGCCCGAGGGCGGGTGCGGGAGCGGTTTGGCATCGACTTGGAGCTGGAGGTGGCCTTGGTGGGGGAGGGGTTCTGATGTATCGCCGCCTGAAGGTGGCGGTCATCTTCGGCGGTCGCTCCGCCGAGCATGAGGTCTCGGTGGTCTCGGCGCAAGGGGTCACCAAGGCCATGGACAGGGAGCGTTTCGTTCCCCTCCTCATGGGCATCACCAGGGAAGGGGTCTGGCTTACCCCCCAGGAGACGGAGGAGGCGTTGGCAGCAGTGCCCGAGGCTAGCTATCGCCCCTTGCCATCGCTGGCGCTAGAGGTGCCTCCCCTGCGGCCGCAGGTGATGGCGGCCCTTTTGGAGGCCGATGTGGTCTTCCCCCTGGTACATGGCCCCCACGGGGAGGACGGCACCCTGCAGGGGATGATGGAGCTGCTGGGCTTGCCCTACGTGGGGGCTGGGGTGGCAGCAAGCGCTGTGGGCATGGACAAGGCCCTCATGAAGGCCCTCTTTCGTTTTGCGGGGCTCCCTACTGCCCGCTTCCTCGTGGTGAAGCGGTGGGAATGGCAGGTGGCACCAGGCCAAGTGATGGAGCAGATAAGGCGGGAGCTGGGCCTCCCCTGCTTCGTCAAGCCAGCGGGCCTGGGGTCCAGCGTAGGGGTAAGCAAGGTTAAGGAGTGGGGGGAGCTGCCCTCCGCCATGGAGGAGGCTTTCCGCTACGATGCCAAGGCCTTGGTCGAGGAGGCCATCCAGGGGAGGGAGATCGAGGTGGCTGTCCTGGGCAACGACGAACCCAAGGCGTCCCTGCCGGGGGAGGTGGTACCCCATCGCGAGTTCTACGACTACCGCGCTAAATACTTAGAGGAAGGGACGCAGCTCATCGCTCCCGTCTCCCTCCCTCCGCCGGTGGAGGCCCGATTGCAGGAGATGGCCGTGCGCGCCTTTAAGGCCATCGACTGCGCGGGCATGGCGCGGGTGGACTTCTTCCTGAGGGGGGAGGAGCTCGTGGTCAACGAGATCAACACTATCCCTGGCTTCACGCCCATCAGCATGTTCCCCCGCCTATGGGAGGCATCGGGCATCCCTTATCCTCAGCTCATAACCATTCTCATCGAGCTGGCCTTGGAGAGACACCGTGAGAAGAAGAAGAGGGTTTGGGCGCCCTCCATTTAGGGCTCAACCTCCCCTCAAGGCTCATGTCCTTCTGGGGGAGCGGGAGTGGCGGATGGCCACTAGGGCCAGGCGCCGGCGCCTCGTGCTCTGGTTGGGGGTGGTGGCCGCCTTCCTTACCTTCGTGGGCCTTCACCTATCACCCCTCTTCCGCGTGCAGGAGGTGGAGGTGGTGGGGGCGCACTATGTGGACCCGCAGGAGGTGAAAGAGGCTGTAAAGCTCAAGGGCCGAAGCATCATCGCCCTCCCGTTGGAAGATGCCGCAGACCGGGTGCAGGGACTACCCATGGTTCGAGAGGCCAGCGTCTCCCTCAGGTGGCCTCACCGCCTGGTGGTGCAGGTAAAGGAGAGGAGCCCATGGGGTTACTGGGTGCGGCATGGCTATGCCTACGTGGTAGACGAGGACGGTGTGGTCCTGGAAGGCCCCATGCCGCCGCCCGGTGCGCCCAGTATAATCGAGACAAGCGGGGTGGGGCCTCTTCGCCTCGGTGACAGGGTAGATCGGGAGGCCATCGCTGTGGCTAGGCGTCTGCAAGGGTGGGCGCCTGCTATCTTGGGCACGCAGGTGGCCTCATTTCATTACGATGTGCAGCGGGGGCTATCGGTGGTGACGTCTGAGGGCACGACGGTGGTGGTGGGTAGGGCGGAGGGCCTTGAGTATAAGCTGGCTGTGTGGGAGGCCCTGGCCCAGAAGTTAGGCCCCAAGGCCCTCGCTGGGCGCATGGTGGACCTGCGCCCGGGAGGCGGGCCAGCCTTACGGTGAGAGGATGGCTATGCGGCGGGGTGACATCATCGGTGCCATCGATGTGGGCAGCCATAAGGTGTGCACCCTCCTAGCGGAGGTCTCTGAGGGGGGCGAGCTGCGCATCGTAGGCATGGGGTCTGTTGCCTCTCAGGGCATCAGGCGGGGCATGGTGGACAACATCAAGCTGGCCACGGAGGCCATTGCATCATCGGTGGAGAAGGTGGAGAGGTCCAGTGGCAACCGCTTGCCTCCTGTCCTGGTCAATATCAGCGGTCACCACCTCTCTTCCTTGAACCACCGGGGGGTGGCCACCATCATGGGGGGGAGGCGGGCCATCCATCAGCAGGACGTGGCGCGGGCCTTGGAGGATGCCCGCGCTGTCCCCATCCCTTCGGACAGGGAAATCCTGCATATGATCCCGCGGGGCTATGTGCTGGATGGCCAGGAGCAGGTATCGGACCCCATCGGTATGTATGGGCAGCGGGTGGATGTGGAGGTGCACCTGGTCAGCGCATCGGCGACGGCTGTGCAGAACTTGGTGCAGTGCGTGGAGGCGGCGGGCCTCAGGGTGGAGGGATTGGTGGCCTCCCCCCTGGCGGCGGCGGAGGCCGTACTGGAGGAGGAGGAGAAGCAGCAAGGGGTAGTGGTGGTGGACATCGGCGGAGGCACTACCGATGTGGCTGTGTTCTTGGAGGGGACGCCATACTACACCGCCTGCCTCCCCGTGGGGGGCTACCATTTTACCCACGACCTGGTAGTGGGCCTGCGGGTCCCCTTCTCGGTGGCGGAGGACCTGAAGGTGCGCTACGGTGTAGCTATCACCAGCCGCGTAGGGGACGATGACGCGGTGGAGGTGGAGTCCTT
Source organism: Dehalococcoidia bacterium (assembly GCA_032249735.1). GTDB lineage: Bacteria > Chloroflexota > Dehalococcoidia > SM23-28-2 > HRBIN24 > JAVVHA01. The sequence continues at coordinate 64,075 of JAVVHA010000007.1, forward strand.
CGGTGGGCAGCGCCGGAAGCTCATCCCCCGCAAGCGTCTGGCGGAGATATTGCAGGCGCGGGCGGAGGAGGTGCTGGAGATGGTCTATACTGAGGTGCGGCGGGCCGGGTTCGACGTAATGCTGGCCGCTGGCCTTGTCCTCACGGGGGGGACGGCCTCCCTGCCAGGCCTGGACGAGCTGGCGGAGCAGCTGCTGAATTTGCCCGTCCGCATCGGCTTTCCAAGAGGGGTTTACGGGTTGGCGGATGCGGTGCGGGAGCCGGCCTACGCCACCAGCGTAGGCCTGCTGCGCTGGGGCCTACAGGGCGACGGGAAAGGGGTGGCGCGGTCCGCCCCTCCGGCCGGCTCCTTATGGGCAAGGATAAAGCATTGGTTAAGTCTGCTCATTCCGCAGTAGGGGGGCGCCATGGTTAAGGGCAGTGGGCAGCGTATAGACCTGGACGGCATCCCGCCCATCAAGGTGGTGGGCGTGGGAGGCGCAGGTTGCAAGACTATAAACCGCCTCATCCAGGTGGGCGTAAAAGGGGTGGAGTTTATCGCCATCAACACCGATGCCCAGGACCTGATGCATTGCCAGGCCTCCACCAAGATCCGCATCGGCGATCGCATCACGCGGGGGCTAGGGGCCGGCGGCGACCCGGAAAAGGGGCGGCAGGCGGCGGAGGAGTCCCTAGATGAGGTCAAGGAGGCCCTTAAGGGGGCGGACATGGTCTTCATCACCGCAGGCATGGGCGGGGGCACCGGTACGGGCGCTGCCCCCCTCATCGCCCAGGTATCCAGGAACATAGGGGCCCTGACGGTGGCTGTGGTCACGCGCCCCTTCTCCTTCGAGATGCCCAGACGCCGCCGCAACGCCGAGGAGGGGTTGGCCGCCCTGGAACAGGAGGTGGACACCCTCATCACCATATCTAACGACCGCCTCCTGAGCGTTTGTCCCCCCAATACCACCGTCCAGCAGGCCTTCCTAGTGGCCGACGACGTGCTGCGTCAGGGCATCCAGGGAATAGTGGAGCTCATCACCATGCCCGGTGACATCAACCTGGACTTCGCCGATGTGCGGCGTATCATGAGTCAGGCGGGCCCTGCCCTTATGGCCATCGGCCGTGGCCGGGGCGATAACCGGGCGGTGGAGGCGGCCAAGGCCGCCATCCACAGCCCCCTCCTGGACACCAGCATCCAAGGGGCACGGGGTGTCCTTTATAACGTCGTGTCCGATGGCTCCCTCACCATCGAGGAGCTCAACATGGCTGGCCAGGTCATTGCCGAGGTGGTGGACCACGATGCGGAGGTCATTTTCGGCACCGCCACCGACCCCAACCTGGGGGAGGAGGTGAAGGTCATCCTCATCGCCGTGGGCTTCGTCTCTCCCCAGCGGGAACGGGAGGCTCAACCCTTCTCCCGTATGGCCGATGACCACCAGGGGGAGCCCTTCGATGCTGACCTCCCCTCCTTCCTCCGTCGCCCCCGCCACCTCCGCTGAACATCGCCATCCCTAAGGGGGGAGGAGAACCTCCCCCCTTTTTTATGTGTGGACAACATGTGGAAAGACCACAATATGTTGTAGCGAAGGACTTGACAGGCCAAAGATATTGTGGTATGGTGCCCTCTGCGAGGTGGAAGGGGATGGAGTGTCCGTTTTGTGGGTATGGCGATTCGCGGGTGGTGGACTCGCGGCCCAGGGGTGGGGGTGTGAGGCGGCGGCGGGAGTGTCTGCGGTGTGGGCAGCGGTTCAGCACCATGGAGCGGGTGGAGCTGGAGAACCTGATGGTGGTTAAGAAGGACGGGCGGCGGGAGCCCTTCTCCCGCGATAAGGTGCTGGCGGGTGTGCGCAAGGCCTGTGAGAAGCGCCCCATCCCCACGGGGGCCATTGAGGAGCTGGTGGACAAGGTGGAGAGGCAGGTCTACGCCCTGGGGCGGGCGGAGGTTCCCACCAGCTATATCGGCGACCTGGTGATGGAGGAGCTGCGGCGGCTGGACCGCATCGCCTATATCCGCTTCGCCAGCGTCTACCGTGCCTTTGCCGATGTGGACGAGCTGGAGCGGGAGCTTGAGGCCCTCAAGGCCGGCTGGCCCCGCCCCGAAGTCCCCCCAGGCCAGCTGGCCCTCTTGCCGCAGGTGGGTGGGCAGGAGGAGAGGGCGGAGGGGTGGCAGCGTAGGCGAAGGGCCAGCGGCGCAAGAGGCTAGCCCAACCCGGAGGTGAGGTCATGGCCCTGGCAGATATTCGCAGTGAGGTGCACCTGCCGCTGACTAGACGGTTCACCCGCCCTGGGGTGGACCCCTTCGACGAGGTGGAGTGGGAGCGGCGCACGGCCATCATCGAGGGGCCGGACGGCGCTCCCGTCTTCCAGCAGGAGGGGGTGGAGTTCCCCAAGTTCTGGAGTCAGCAGGCCACCAACGTGGTGGCCTCCAAGTACTTCCGCGGCCCCCTGGGCACCCCCCAGAGGGAGCACTCCCTGCGCCAGCTCATCTCCCGTGTGGTGGATACCATCGCCAGCTGGGGCCTCCGCGACGGCTACTTTGCCACTCAGGAGGAGATGGAGACCTTCCGCGATGAGCTGAAGTTCCTTCTCCTCCATCAGTATGCCGCCTTCAACTCCCCCGTCTACTTCAACGTGGGCATAGATGAGCGACCCCAGTGCTCGGCCTGCTTCATCCTCTCGGTGGAAGACAACATGGAGAGCATCCTGGAGTGGTACAAGACGGAGGGCAAGATCTTCAAGGGCGGCTCGGGCGCGGGCATCAACCTCTCCGCCCTGCGCAGCTCCAAGGAGAGGCTCTCCTCTGGGGGTATGGCCTCCGGCCCCGTCTCCTTCATGCGGGGGGCCGACGCCATCGCTGGCACCATCAAGTCGGGGGGAAAGACGCGGCGGGCGGCCAAGATGGTCATCCTCAACGTGGACCATCCGGACATCGAGGAGTTCATCTGGTGCAAGGCCAAGGAGGAGCGCAAGGCGAGGGCCCTGGCCCAGATGGGGTGGGACCCATCCCTGGACTCGGACCTGTGGATCAGCATCCAGTACCAGAACGCCAACAACTCGGTGCGGGTGAGCGATGAGTTCATGCAGGCGGTGGTGGAGGACAGGGAGTGGCATACCCGCTACGTGACCACGGGCGAGGTGTGCGCCACCTACCGCGCCCGTGACCTCTTGCGCCAGATGGCCCAGGCCGCCTGGGAGTGTGGCGACCCGGGCATCCAGTACGACACCACCATCAACCGCTGGCATACCTGCCCCAACTCGGGGCGCATCAACGCCAGCAACCCCTGCTCCGAGTACATGCACCTGGACGACTCAGCCTGCAATCTGGCCTCCCTCAACCTCCTCAAGTTCCTGCAAAGCAACGACACCTTCGATGTGGAGGGCTTCAAACACGCTGTGGCCATCATGATCACCGCCCAGGAGATCATCGTTGGGGGCGCTGCCTATCCTACGGAGAAGATCGCCTTTAACGCCCACCGCTTTCGGCAGCTAGGGTTAGGTTATGCCAACCTGGGGGCGCTGCTCATGTCCCTGGGCCTCCCCTATGACTCGGAGGAGGGGAGGGCCTACGCTGCGGCGGTGACGGCCCTTATGACGGGCCACGCCTACGCCACATCCGCCCGCATCGCCGCCCGCATGGGGCCCTTCGATGGGTTCCCTGAGAACCGGGAGCCCATGCTGCGGGTCATCACCATGCACCGGGAGCATGCCTACCGCATCTACGAGCTGGGGCGCTATGGGCGGCTGGCCCCTGCCCCAGAGCCAGGGGAGCCGGCCTGGGCCCACCGGGTGCCGGGGCTGCGGGAGCTGGTGGCGGCAGCCCAGGCAGCCTGGGACGAGGCCCTGTCCCTGGGGGAGCGGTATGGCTACCGCAACTCCCAGGTGACCGTCCTCGCCCCCACGGGCACCATCAGCTTCATGATGGACTGCGATACCACTGGCATCGAGCCCGAGCTGGCCCTGGTCAAGTACAAGCTGCTGGTGGGGGGCGGGGTGATGCGCATGCTCAACCGCACCATCCCCAGGGCCTTGCGCCGCCTAGGCTACTCCCAGGAGCAGATAGACGAGATGGTGGCCTACATCGAGGCCCAGGGCACCGCCGAGGGGGCGCCCCACCTGCGGGATGAGCACCTGCCCGTGTTCGATTGTGCTTTCAAGCCCGCCGGGGGCACGCGGGCCATTCACTGGATGGGGCACCTGCGCATGATGGGGGCTGTGCAGCCCTTCCTCTCTGGCGCCATCTCCAAGACGGTGAACATGCCCCACGATGCCACGGTGGAGGACGTGGAGGAGGCCTTCATCGCTGGGTGGAGGCTGGGGCTCAAGGCCCTGGCCATCTATCGCGACGGCAGCAAGACCATCCAGGTCCTCACCACCCAGCTGGAGGAGAAGGAGGACAGGAGGCCGGTACGACGCCGGCTGCCCGATACCCGCCGCTCCCTCACCCACAAGTTCTCCGTAGGGGGGCATGAGGGATACATCACGGTGGGCCTGTACGAGGACGGCTCGCCAGGGGAGATATTCATCACCATGGCCAAGGAGGGGTCCACCCTTTCGGGCATGGCCGACGCCTTCGCCACGGCCATCTCCCTGGCCCTCCAGTATGGGGTGCCCCTGCGGGACCTGGCCTACAAGTTTAGCCACATGCGCTTTGAGCCGGCGGGGCCCACGGGCAACCCCGAGATCCCTGTAGCCCAGAGCATCGTAGACTACATCTTCCGCTGGCTGGCCTCCCAGTTCCTGAGCGAGGAGGAGAAGCAAGAGCTGGGCATCCTCACGCCGGAGGCCAGGGAGGTCCTGGCCCGACAGGGGCCCCGGCAGCTGCCCCTGCTGGAGGTGCGCCGCCCTGGCCTCATCCACGACGATGCCCCTCCCTGTCCCAGCTGCGGCTGGATCATGGCCCGTCGCGGCGCTTGCTACTGCTGCGACAACTGCGGCACCACCACGGGATGTGGCTAGCGGGGCGTGGCTGGGCTGGTGGGCGATGGAGGATTCGAACCTCCGACCTTCTCGGTGTAAGCGAGACGCTCTACCGCTGAGCTAATCGCCCACCTCTCCGCCTAACGATGCTATGACCTTGGCCCTATCTGGGTCAAGAGCTAAAGTGGCGTTAAAATGGCCTGAGAAAGATACGAGGAGGCAACGCCATGAAGATCTTCGTCTCTACCGCCATCACCTATGGCCGCCGGGAGTACGTGGAGGCTGTGCGCCGCATCGTTCAGACCCTTAAGGAGATGGGGGTGGAGGTCCTCAACGAGCGAGTGGCCGACCCCACCTTCCCCCAGCCAGCGGTGGACAGGGCCCAGGCCCTGCGGGAGGCTTACCAATGGTTAAAGGAGGCCGATGCCCTGGTGGCCGAGGCCACCGTCTCCTCCACCGGGGTGGGCTGCGAGTTGACCACCGTGCAGATGCGGGGCAGGCCTGTCCTTCTTCTCTACGACGCCCACTTCGGATTCCGTATCTCCGACTGGGTCCTCCACCACCCAGCGCCCAATGTCATGGCCAAACCCTATCGCGACTTGGCGGAGCTGGAGGACGAGGTGAAGGCCTTCGTGCGGCGCCTCGAGGGCCCTAAATAGTTTTCGTTGACAAGCAGCTAAGGTGGCCCTACACTCACTCACAGGGGGTAGCCAAGGCCCCATGGGAGGGGGCGGACAACGGGCATGAGCGAGGATCACACCCTGAGCAAAGCGGAATGGCTGGAAAAGCGGTATCGGCCCTCTCTGAGCCGTTTGCCGGAGCGTCAGGAGCCCATGGAGACCTCCTTCGGCATGCCCGTCGAGCCCCTTTACACCCCCGATGACCTGGAGGGATGGGACTACCACCAGAAGCTGGGCTACCCAGGTGAGTACCCCTTCACGCGAGGCGTCCAGCCCAGCATGTACCGGGCTCGCCTCTGGACCATGCGCCAGTATGCCGGATATGGGGACGCCGAGGAGTCCAACCGCCGCTACCATTACCTGCTTCAACAGGGGCAGACGGGCCTTTCAGTGGCCTTCGACCTGCCCACCCAGATAGGCTACGACTCGGACCACCCCATGGCCCAGGGGGAGGTGGGCAAGGTGGGGGTGGCCATCTCCTCCCTGGCTGACATGGAGCTCCTCTTTAGAGGAATCCCCCTGGAGAAGGTCACCACCTCCATGACCATCAACGCCACGGCGGCCATCCTCCTGGCCATGTATGTGGCGGTGGCCAAGAAGCAAGGGGCCGATCTGCGCAAGCTTGGAGGCACCATCCAGAATGACATCTTAAAGGAGTACATCGCCCGCGGCACCTACATATTCCCGCCCAAGCCCTCCCTGCGCCTCATAACCGACGTCTTCGCCTGGTGCAAGGATCACCTGCCCCAGTGGAACACCATCAGCATCTCTGGCTACCACATCCGGGAGGCGGGAAGCACGGCGGTGCAGGAGGTGGCCTTCACCTTCGCCAACGCCATTGCCTATGTGCAGGCGGCCATCGATGCCGGCCTGCAGGTGGACGAGTTCGCCCCCCGTCTGAGCTTCTTCTTCGCTGCCTACACCAACCTGCTGGAGGAGGTGGCCAAGTTCAGGGCGGCCCGTCGCATGTGGGCCCGCATCATGCGGGAGCGGTTCGGGGCCAAGGACCCCAGGTCCATGATGCTGCGCTTCCACACCCAGACAGGGGGAGCGACCCTCACCGCTCAACAGCCGGAGAACAACATCATCCGCACCACCATACAGGCCCTCGCGGCCGTCCTCGGGGGTACCCAGAGCCTCCACACCAACTCCATGGACGAGGCCCTGGCCCTGCCCAGCGAGAAGGCTGTGCAGATCGCTCTCCGTACCCAGCAGATCATCGCCTATGAGTCAGGGGTGGCAGATGTCATCGACCCCTTGGGGGGCTCCTATTACGTGGAGAAGCTCACGGACATCATCGAAGAGGAGGCCCAACGGTACATCGACCGTATCGACGACATGGGTGGGGCGTTGGCGGCCATCGAGATGGGCTTCCAGCAGCGGGAGATCCAAGAGGCCGCCTGGCGATACCAGCAGATGGTGGATCAAGGCCAGAAGGTGGTGGTAGGTGTCAACCGCTTCCGCACCGATGGCCAAGAGCTGCCTCTGGAGCTCCTGCGGGTGCGACAAGAGGTGGTGAGCCGGCAGTTGGAGCGGCTGCGGCGGGTGCGGGCGGAGCGGGACGAGGCCAAGGTGCATCACCTGCTGCGCCTGCTGGAAGACGCCGCCCGCAGCGATGCCAACCTCATGCCCCTGTTCATAGAGTGCGTAGAGAACTATGTGACCCTTGGCGAGATATGTGACGTCCTGCGGCGTGTCTTTGGCGAGCAAAAGGAGTTCATGGTCTTCTGAGGCGGCCGATGGGCAAACAGGAGCTATTGCAACAGGTGGAGGAGGGCTTCCAGCAGCTCCTGGCGGCGGTCGAGGACTTGAGTGAGGAGGCCGCCACCCGTATTTGGTATGGCAGCTGGAGCGTCCGCGACATCATAGCCCACATAGCGGGCTGGCACAGGGAGATGGCCGGGGCGCTGGAGCGGCTGGCCCGGGGCGAGCGACCGACGCCCGAGGGGGTCGACTATTCCGACGCGGACGCCTGGAATGCCCGGTTCGCCCAGGCGCAGGCAGGATCCCCATGGCAGCAGGTGCTGGCGGAGCTCAAGGCCAGCAAGGATGCCCTCTTGGCGGCCGCCCAGCAGGTGCCTGAGGAGCGTTTCCAGGAAGGGCGGGCGGCCTTTCGCATCTTGCACAACGTGGCCATCGACCATTACCAGGAGCACATACCTGCCATCCTGGAGTGGCGAAGGAGGGAGGGCCTTTGATCCAGAAGGTGCACCACGTGGGCATCGCCGTGCAGGACCTGGAGGCTGCCTTGCGATTCTATCGCGATGTACTTGGGCTGCCGCTACATAAGCAGGCGGTGGTGGAGGAACAAGGGGTGAGGGCTGCCCTTCTGGCCATCGGCCAGAGCGAGATCGAGCTACTGGAGCCCACCGGGCCCGATACGCCCGTGGGCCGGTTCATAGCTCGCCGGGGCGAGGGCCTGCACCACATCTGCTTCCAGACGGACGATGTGGCCCAGGAACTGGAAGGGCTCAAGGCCAAGGGAGTAGAGCTGGTGGACCAGCAGCCGAGGCGGGGCCTGGCCGGGCTTATCTGCTTCCTTCACCCCAGGGCTCATCACGGCGTGCTAGTAGAGCTGGCCCAGCCCCTGGAGGAGTGAGATGCCCAGGCGCATCTTGGAGGTCCTGATATCGGCACAAAACGTAGATGCCGCTTTGGATACCTACCGCCGCAACTTAGGACTTGAGGCCATAGGGTGCGTCGAGGGCGAGGAAGGCCACGTAAAGGTGGGGGAGACGTCCCTGGTCCTCTTGAGGCCGGACATAGCCCGCCAACGCCTTCCCCTGGCCGAGGGGAGTGGTGAGGGCCTCCTCGGCCTGACCCTGGAGGTGGAGGATCTGCAGGAGGAGGTGGCCCGCCTCCGCCGTCACGGCGTGGAGGTGGAGGGGCCCACAACGGAAGGGGATTTGCAGGTGGCCCACATACCTCCCCAGTTCGCCCATGGCGTCCCCATCCGCCTGGTGCAGCAGCCCTGACGCCCACCAGATGATAAGATAGGATGCTGGGGATGGATGGCCAGAGGAGGGTCAAGATCGTCATCGCCAAGCCCGGCCTAGACGGGCACGATCGGGGGGCCAAGGTGGTGGCCAGGGCCCTGCGGGATGCGGGGTTCGAGGTGGTCTATACGGGCATCCGCCAGACCCCGGAGAACATCGCCGAGACGGTCCTCCAGGAGGATGCCGACGCCCTGGGCCTCTCCATCCTCTCGGGTGCCCATCTGGAGCTCTTCCCGCGAGTGGTGGAAGAGCTCAAGAAGCGAGGCCTGGAGGACGTGGTGTTGTTCGCCGGCGGGATCATTCCCCAGGAGGACGTGCCGGCCCTGCAGGCCATGGGCTTTCGGGCCATCTTCGGTCCTGGCAGCTCCACCCACGATATCGTGAACTGGGTGCGGGAGAACGTCAGGCCGCGGGGGGCGGAGGCGAGGGCGTGACGGAGCAGTTGGTGCAGGAGGCCCTAGGCGGTCAGCGCCGCGCCTTAGCCCGCCTCCTCACGCTGGTGGAGAACGGCGACCCCCAGGGCAGGGAAGCCTTGCGCCTGCTCTATCCCCGCTCCGGGCGGGCCCACGTGGTAGGCATCACCGGGGCGGCGGGCTCGGGCAAGAGCACCCTCATTTTTGCGTTGGCCCGGGCGCTACGGGCCATGGGCAAGAGGGTGGGCATCGTGGCGGTGGACCCCACCAGCCCCTTCACCAAGGGCGCCCTCCTGGGGGACCGCGTGCGCATGCAGGGCCTCACCTCCGACCCTGAGGTCTTCATCCGCAGCATGGCCAGCCGAGGAGCCATAGGGGGGCTTGCCCCCACCACTGTGGACATGGTGACCGTCCTGGATGCGGTAGGCAAGGACGTGGTCATCGTGGAGACGGTGGGAGCTGGGCAGGACGAGGTAGAGATCATGGACGCCGCCCATACCGTCGTGGTCGTCACCGTGCCCGGCACGGGCGATGAGATCCAGGCCATCAAGGCGGGCATATTCGAGATCGCCCACATTCTGGTGGTCAACAAGTGTGACCTGCCTAGAGCTGACCTGCTGGCCCGCCAGCTAGCGGAGTTTGTCAACTTGGAGAAGGAGGACGGCTGGCGGGTGCCCATCGTGCAGACCATTGCCATCCGCGATGACGGGGTGGCATCCCTGGTGGAGGCCCTGGAGGCCCACCGACGTCATCTCGTCTCCTCAGGGCTCATGGAGCGCCTCCAGAGGGAGCAGGCGCGACGTCGTCTCCTCTCTGCCGTCCACCGCCAGCTGTGGGAGATAGTGTGGCGGGAGGTGGGGGACTGGGATGAGCTAGTGGAGGCGGTGGCCCGGCGGCAGGTAGACCCCTTCACAGCTGCCCAGGGCCTTGTTGAGAGGGCCTTGGGGCGTCCTCAGCTATAATGGGTCTTGGGGCGTGGATCCCCTTATGAGCGTTTCCCTATCTTGGGCGTTAGGCCAGCTGGAGCCTCGCCCGACTGCAGAAGCCATACAGATCACCGGCGTCCCCGTCCACCTGGGGGCCATCGCTTTGGGGCTGGGCCTCCTCTCATATGCTTTGGTCAACGCTGTGGAGATCGCCGTGGTGGGGGCCAATCGCATTCGTGTCCTCCACCTGATGGAGCAGGGTAGCAAGGCGGCCAGGGCCCTGCACCGTCTGCAGATGGCTAAGGAGCGTTTCTTCACCTTTATCGTCATCCTGCAGAACCTCTCGGTCATCGTGGCCTCTACCGCTGGGGGCCTGTTGGCGGGGCAGGCGCTAGGCGGGGTGGGGGGGCTGGCCCTGGGCACGGGCCTCCTCACCTTAGGGCTGGCCATCTTGGGGGAGGTGGTGCCCAAGGTGCTGGCGGCCCACAGTGGCGTCACCTTCCCCCTTTTGGTGGCAGGGCCGGTGGAGGGGCTCATGCGCCTCCTCTCGCCTGTGCTAGTGCCCCTTGCCGCCATGCCGGCCTGGGTGGCCCGGCGGCTATTGGGCGAGCAGGCTGGGGTGCCGCTGGCGGTGACGGAGGCCGAGCTGCGCACCCTCATCGACATCGGCGCCGAGCAAGGGGGCCTTGAACGGCGAGAGGCGGAGCTCTTGGAGAGGGTTTTCCGCTTTGGTGACAGGCGGGTGCGGGAGGTGATGGTGCCCCGTACGGAGATCGTGTGGCTGGAGAAGTCCATGACCCTGGCTGACCTTTATCGCGTCTTCTCCCAGCACCCCCATACCCGCTTCCCCGTCTATGATGGCTCGGTGGACCAGGTGGTGGGCATCGTCAACATAAAGGACGTGTTACGGGGCCTGGCTCAGGGGGAGCTGAGCAAGGAGAGCCCCATCGAGTGGGCTATGCGCCCCGCCCTCTTCGTCCCAGAGAGCAAGCGGGTGGTGGACCTCTTCACCGAGATGCAAAGCAGTGGTCAACAGATGGCGGTGGTGGTGGACGAGTTTGGGGGCACGGCTGGCATCGTCACCTTGGAGATGTTGCTAGAGGAGATGGTCGGGGTCGTGAGCGACGAGCTGCGTCCTGCCCAGCCCCAGTTCGTGCCCTTGGACGAGCGCACATATCGCATCGATGGCGGTATGAGTATCGATGACGCCAACCAGGAGCTGGGGCTGGGCTTACCCAAGGGTGACTACGAGACGGTGGCAGGGTTCATCCTAGACCACTTGGGCCGCATACCACAAGAGGGGGAGCAGTTCGTCTATAACGGTCTGCGTATCGCCGTCACCCGCATGTCCGGACGCAAGATCGAAGAGGTGGTGGTGACCAGGTTAGGGGAGGGTGGGCTATGAAGGCCCAACGGTTGAGGGTCACCTTTCAGCGGGGGGAGCAGGTGAAGTACATCACCCACCTGGACCTGATGCGCTACTGGGAGCGGGTGCTAAGGCGGGCGGGCGTCCCCTTGGCTTATTCTGAGGGCCACAACCCCACCCCCCAGATATCGCTAGCCGCCCCCTTGCCTGTAGGGGTTACCTCATCCTGTGAGCTCATGGACGTTTACCTTTGGCGTCGCATGGATCTGCGCGACTTCCTACGCCGTGTGTCCCGCCAGGTGGTGCCAGGTACGGAAATAGTGGCCGTGCGGGAGATAGGCTTGAGGGAGCCATCGTTGCAATCGCAGGTGCGCTGGGCCCAATATCGCGTGGAGGTGGACAAGGAGGGGCGCACCCGTAGCGAGGTGGAGGAGGCCATCGAGAGGATCATGTCCTCTTCCTCCCTCCCCTGGCAACATCTGCGCGATGGCCAGGTGCGTCGCTATGACCTGCGCCGCCTTATCTTCGACCTTTGGCTGGAAGAAGAGGCTCAACAGACCTTTGTGCTGGGGATGCGCCTGCGCACCGACCAGCAGGCGGCGGGGCGGGCGGAGCAGGTGACGGCGGCCTTGGGGTTCCGGACGCCCCCCCTACGTATCCACCGCGTGGCCATCTTCGTGGAAGAGACCCCCAAGGTAGCTCGAGCCTACCGTCGCCTGGGGGAGATGTGAGGAAGCCTCCCGCGCTCTATAATGGCTCCTAAGGGGAAGCCATGCGCATAGCAGTGGGCAGCGACGAACGAACCCACCTGACAGACTCGGTGGTGGAGGAGCTCCGCCGCATGGGCCATGAGGTGGAGCTTGTGGGACCATTACGGGGGGAGCCCCTCCAATGGGCCGACGTAGCCCGTCAGGTGGCCGAGATGGTGGCCAAGGGGGAGGCCGAACAGGGCATCCTCTTCTGCTGGACGGGCACAGGCGTGTCCATCGCCGCCAACAAGGTGCCTGGGGTGAGGGCGGCCCTCTGCCACGACGCCGAGACGGCTAGGGGGGCGCGGGCCTGGAACGATGCCAACGTCCTCTGCCTCAGCCTGCGCGCTACCTCAGAGGCCGTGGCCAAGGAGATCCTGGAGGCCTGGTTTTCGGCCTCCCTCGACCCCTCGGAAGCGGAGAACGTGCGTAAGGTGGAGGCCATGGACCGGGCGCGAGCCTGCCAGGAGGGGCAGAGAAGGTGAGCCGCCGTGAGCGCCGGCGGCGGGAGGGGGCTGGTTCCTCGGCCGCCTTCTGGCGTAGAGGCTCCCTTAAAACGCGGCGGCCCCGCGCCCCAGCGCCTCGGCCGGGCTTCCATATTCCGGCATGGGTGCCGGTGCTAGTTGTGGTGGCAGCGGTGATGGCCATCTTCCTGGGCTTAGTGGTCTTTCGCGAGGCGGGAGGTACTAGCCCCAGCATCGGCGATCACTGGCATGCCCCCTATGAGGTGTGGTTGTGTGGGGCCAAAGAGCCTCCTCTACCCGCCTTCCCGGGAGGTGTGCATACGCATGGCGACGGCATCATTCACATCCATCCGGAGACGGTGGCTGAGGAGGGGAGGGGGGCCCGCCTAGTGATGTTCTTCCAATATGCGGGAAGGGCGTTGGGCAAGGGGGGCGTCCTTGGCCCCGACGTTTTCCAGATGCCTGGCAGCGATAAGGTCTATCGCAATGGCGATGTTTGCCAGGAGGGGCCTTATGCGGGGCAGGCGGGCGTAGTCCAGGTGTACGTCAATGGACGCCGCCTCCTTCCCCGGGAGCTGGAAGAGTACATCCCTCGGGACGGGGACCGAGTCCTCATCGCCTTTGCGCCGGAGGGTGCCGTCCCCGTGACCCCCACCGCACCCCTGGCAACGCCCAGCCCTACCGCCGGGGGCTAAGGCGAGTGGCCATGGTCTCTGGGGTCACCTGGTCGGGCAGCCAGTAGGTCCGGAAGGTGAGCCACCCCAGGAAGGAGGCCAGCCCCGCCACCACTCCCACCAGCCTGATGCCCAGGGGGTTCTCGGCTGTGGAACCCAGGGCCAGCAGGAGGGCAAGGATGGGCGGGAAGGCAGCAGAGGCTATCTTCTCCAGGGTGGCCTGGGTAGCATAGTAGATGGCCTCCCGCCGTTGCCCGGTGCGCAAGGCGTCGTAATCGATGATGTCCGCCTGGATGGCATTGGGGAAGGTGTATACGGCCGTCATGGGCAGCCCTATGATGGCCACCATGAGCACCGCCTGCAGCAAGGGGTTGACGCCGGGGATAAAGCCCATGAAGGCCAACCAGGGCAGATAGAAGCTGGCAAAGAGCATGGCCGTCGAGTATACCCACGCCTTTCCCCGCCAGATGCTCAACTGGTACACCAGGGGCAGGGAGGCAAGGACCACCAGAATGGCCATACCCGTGAGGATGCCCACCACCGTCCCCACCCCCAGCCCCACCTTCACGGGCCCAAGCTGCAGCAGCACCTCGTGCCCATGCTCCAGGCGGAGGATCTCGGGCCGGTGTCCCCCGAGGAGGACGACCTGGGCCCAGTAGGGGAGGGCAGCTGTAAGCATGCTTATAGCCATGTTGAACAGGATGAAGGTGGGCAGGAAGGCGCGGAACTGGTCGTTGGCAAGGCAGGCCCGCACAGCGGCCAGGAAGTCGATGCGCACTGGCTCGACATCCCGGCGGGCATAGCGCCAGGCCCCCGCCAGCCCCACGTAGCGGGAGACAAAGGCCAATATGGCCATGGTGATCCCCATGGCCTGAAAGCCCATGGTGTCCACGATGATGCCGCTTATGACCAGGGCCACGAAGGCCCCCAAGGTCCCAAAGAACACCTGCCAAGTCACGATGCTCATCCTGTCTTGGGAGCGGGGGGCGATCTCCGGAAGTAGGGACTCGAAGGGCCCTCCTGAGAGGGTGCTGAACAGGTAAAAGGTTTCCAGCACTATGAAGAGGTAAGCGGCGTTGAGGGCGCTCTGCCGCGGTTCGGGGGGCATCCAGAGGAGGGCGGCGAACAACGCATAGAAGGGGGTAGCCAGAAGAACGAAGGGGATACGTCTGCCCCAGCGGCTCCGAGTGCGGTCGCTCCACCAGCCGATGAGGGGGTCGTCCAGGGCTTCGATGACGCGGGCTGCCAGAAGGAGGGCTCCCAAGACTAACATGGGCACCCTGGCAGGCAGATCGGACTCGGGTGGCGGGGCGTAGAAGTAGATGAGCCAGAGGTCGCGGGACCGCGACAGGACGTTGCCGCCAAAGCTGGCAGACGCGTATAGCAGGCGGTTGAGGCGCGGGAGCGCTGGCAAGGCCTCGGCCATGGTCCTTACACTGTGTGCTCGCCCCTCTCCATGGCCCTCTGCAGGTCCAGGGCGTAGTATCCCCACATGGGTGGGGGTAGTAGACGACCGATGGCCATCATGGCCTGGTCGCGGGCCTGGCGAGCTTGCTCCCTCTCATCGCCGTCCCCCATCTGGAAGGGGACGGGGGGGCCGAACTTGGCCACTAGCACCCCCTCCTCCTCATATAGCCCAGCAGGCACCACCGGCACCCCCTTCTGGGCCAGCCCCAGCAACAGGAGCCCTACCGCCTCCGGTGGGCGGATGAGGGTGCCCGTGCCGATGCCCTCGGGGAAGAAGGCGATGGGCCTATCGCCCTGGGCCGCCTCAAGCACCGCCCTCACGACGGCCGCCCGCCCCATGGCCCGCTCCTTGGCCCTGGGAACGATGATGAGCCCGTAGACGTCTGCGAGGCGCCTAAACAGCCACCGCAGCACTGGCACGGGCACAGGCAGGGGGCCGAGGCGGAAGTTGTACCATTCGCTGGTCATGAGCCAGCGTGGTGACTGATGGCGGCGCTCCCACAGGGCGGCAGTGAGAACCATCCCTCCCCAGAACACCTTTAGGCCCGGGCGTTCATAATGATTGGCGATGATGGCCAAGGGCCCCGTCTCGGGGATCCTCTCCTGCTGCAAGACGCGGTAGGGGAAGCGTGTCCGTGCCAGCACCGCCTGAGCGTCTTCGCCCACCTCGCGTCTACGCCCCAGGGCTACGGCGCCCACAAACCGCAGGATGTAAGAGAGGGGCAGACGGTAGGAAAGGGGTTCGGGCACGCTCTCACCGTATCCATTGTAACGCAGGGGGTGGGCTTTCGAACTCTTGCTCTTGGTGGTATACTTGGCCCGCCTCGAGGTGAGAGTGTGCCTGTGGTGATCACCATATCTGGAGCACCGGGTAGCGGGGCATGGGAGCTGGGCCACTTGGTGGCCCAACGGCTAGGGGTGGAGCTCGTGGACCGGGAGCTCTTGGCCGATGCCGCTCGCCGCCTGGGGGTAGCGGTGGAGCAGCTGGCCCGCAGGGACGAACGGTGCCTGAGCCTGCGGGAGAAGGTGGCCCTTTTCCTGCGTCAGTTCCTAGAACGGTCAGCCCTCCTAGGGGCCGACCCCTTGTCCGGGGGGCTGGGCCTGGAGCTCATCCTCGCTGGCACCTATGCCGATATGGCCACCAGGGTGGAGGAAGGCGAGGGCCTCCCCGAGGAGGCCTACATCCAGGTGCTCACCACCCTCATGCGGGAGCTGGCTGCCCGTGGGGACGTGGTCATTTTGGGCCGGGGGAGCCACATGGTCCTGCAGGGCCATCCCCACGCCCTGCATGTCCTGGCCATCGCCCCCAAGGAGGAGAGACTGCGGAGGTTCGCCCAGCGGGAGGGCCTGGGGCTGGAGGAGGCGGCGCGCCGCCTGCACCAGACCGAGAAGGGGCGCCAGCTCTTCTACCGCCGCTATTGGAAGGTGGACCCTGACGACCCCTCCTATTACCACCTGACGGTGGAGACGTCCCGTTTGCCTTTGGAGGTGGCGGTGGAGGTGGTGGCTGTGGCAGCCGGCGCCCTGAGGGGCTAGGCCGCTACAGCCTGGATATCAGCTCCCGTAGGTAGGTCTCCGCCCGGTCTAGGCGGGCGCGCAGTCCCAGAGGATGGTGGGGTGCCATAGGGACGCCCCAGCCCCGGTCGCGAGCCCCCATCCCCACCAGCTTCAAAAAGCCCCGCGCCTCTGACGAGTCCTCGCCGAAGATGGTCACCAGCAAGTGGTAGGTGGCGTCCACCCACTGGCCATATTGGTAGGAGAGGGGGCCGCGTCCCCGCAGGCGGGGGACCAGCTCCAGTTGCCTCTGCAACTTAGCCACTGCCACCTTTGGTGCTGTCATGGGCGCCCACCTCCGTGGCGATAGGGCCTTCCCAAGGGCCCCACCGCTTGCCGTAATTGGCCTTCATCTCCTCTAGGAACTGCCGGAAGGCCAGGCCGTCCAGCCCCTCCCTCACCATGACATAAGCGTCCTCGTGGTTATCGGAGTAGTAACGAGGGCGTATCGTCACTTTTTGGAACCCGTACTTCTCGTAGAGGGCGATGGCGACTCCATTGGAGACGCGGCACTCCAGGACGGCCTCCCTCTTGCCCAGGGAGGCGGCTAGCTCCAGGGCACACATGATGAGGAGCTCGCCGAAGCCCTGACCTCGCCACGGCCTGGCCACAGCCACAGCCACAATATGGGCCTCCTGGGCCGGCAGCCACATCCCCAGGTACCCCACCACCTCCTGCTGGGGGCGGCGGGCGCAGTTGAGAAGGCCTAATAAGCCTCGCCCCTCCTGGGGGGGCTTGCAGGCCACCGCCACCAGATAACGGGCAAGGCCGCCGTGCCCTAGCATCTCGTGCAAGGGCGTGGGCCGCTGTTCAGGAAAGGCCTCCCTCTCGATGGCCCGGACCGCTGCCAGGTCCTCCTCAGTGAAGAGGCGCACCTTCCGGCGGATGGTATCCACGTCCACCATTCTAGCCGTTAACGAGGGGGTAAGGACAGTGCTACAATCGTTATTAAACGTCATGGGCCATCTGTTGCGTCTTCTGGGTCTGCTCCGGCCTCACTGGCGAGCGACGGCCCTCACCATAGCCTGCGTCCTGGGCACGGCGGCCTTTGGCCTGGCCATGCCGAGGTTGGTGCAATGGAGCATCGACTTCGCCCTAGGAGTGCGTCTGGAGGGAGGGAGGGTGCAGGTGGAGGCCAACGCCCGGGCCCTGGCGGTGGCCGCCATGGCGGTGGTAGGCGTGGGGGCCATGCGAGGCCTCTTCTCCTTTGGCCAGCAGTTCTTGGCGGAATGGACGGGACAACAGCTGGCCTATGAGCTGCGGAACCGTCTCTATGAGGCCTTCCAGCGTCTCTCCTTCTCGTTCCACGACCGTGCCCAGACGGGCCAGCTCATGTCCAGGGCTACCCAGGACGTGGAGGGAGCGCGCTTGTTTATCACCTTTGGCGTCCTGCGGATGGGGTATATGGTCATCATGCCAGTTGCTGTGCTGGCCATCATGGTGATGGCTAGCTGGCGTCTGGCCCTCTTGGTGTGGGCCTTCATCCCATTCATCCTTTGGCGCTCGGTGGTCATGAGCCGCTCTCTACGGCCCCTTTGGCTGCGGATCCAGGACCGACTGGGTAACCTCACCACTGTGCTGCAGGAGGCCCTTTCGGGCTTCCGGGTGGTCAAGGCGTTCGGCCGCGAGGAATATGAGGTGGGGCGGTTCGCAGAAGAGGCTCAGCGTCTGCTGAAGGACTCCTTGGCGGCCAGCCGTGTGCAGGCGCGGGATGCGCCCCTTATCTCCGCCCTATGGCTCGTGGCTGCTGCCTCCGTCCTCGTGTACGGGGGATGGCAGGTGCGGGAGGGGGCCATCACCCCAGGCGAGCTGACGGCCTTCTTCCTCTACCTGAACCTGCTGCAGATGCCTGTGCGAGCTTTGGGGTGGGTGCTGGGGCTTTATGCTCGGGCCATCTCCGCCGCCCAGCGCATCTTCGAGGTGCTGGATGCGCAGCCGGAGGTCCGAGAGCGGCCGCGGGCCATGGAGCTGCGTCACGTGCGGGGGCACGTTCGCTTTGAGGACGTGTACTTCTCCTATGATGGCCGCACACCTGTGCTGCGGGGGATAGACCTGGAGGCCCGGCCCGGGGAGGTGGTGGCCCTGGTGGGCCCCCCTGGCAGCGGCAAGACCACCCTCGTCCACCTCATCCCCCGCTTCTACGACGTTACCAGCGGGCGCGTCACCATCGATGGCATCGATGTGCGGGACGTCACCTTGGCGTCCTTGCGGCGGGTTGTGGGCATCGTCCATCAGGACGTGTTTTTGTTCTCGGCCACCATTCGCGAGAACATCGCCTACGGCGTGCCCACCGCCCGGCAGGAGGAGATCGAGAGGGCGGCCAAGGCCGCCCGCATCCATGACTTCATCCTCTCCCTGCCCGAGGGGTACGACACCTGGGTAGGGGAGCGGGGCATCACGCTCTCGGGGGGGCAAAGGCAGCGCATCGCCATCGCCCGCACCCTCCTGCGGGACCCTCGCATCCTCATCTTGGACGACTCCACCTCTAGCGTGGACGTGGAGACGGAGCGCCTCATCTGGGAGGCGCTGGTGGAGCTCATGTGTGGGCGCACCACCTTTGTCATCGCCCACCGTGCTGCCACCCTGGAGATGGCCGACCAGGTCCTGGTGCTAGACGGGGGGCGCATCGTAGAGAGGGGCCGGCATAGGGATCTGTTGGCCCGC
This sequence comes from Dehalococcoidia bacterium, assembly GCA_032249735.1. Classification (GTDB taxonomy): domain Bacteria; phylum Chloroflexota; class Dehalococcoidia; order SM23-28-2; family HRBIN24; genus JAVVHA01. The sequence continues at coordinate 82,926 of JAVVHA010000007.1, forward strand.
GGCGGGCTTTACGCTGCGATCTATCGGCAGGAGTTGGCTGTCCAGGGAGCGGTGGCCCTAACGCGTGGGGATGGGAGGTCTTGAGCATGTGGGGTGGCCATCTGGCGGCCATGCGGCGCGGCGAGGTGTGGGACGAGGAGGGGTCCGGGCGTATATACGACCATAGGGTGGTGAGCCGCCTCCTCCCCTTTCTTGCGCCCCATCGCTGGACGGTGCTGGCCGCCTTGGGGGCGGCGGCCATCACAGCCCTCGCCTTCCACGTGCAGCCTTGGCTTATAGGGCGAGGCGTGGACTTGGTGGTGGAGGGTGGGCCCATGCGCCAAGTGATGGCCATAGGTGCCCTGGTGGTGGGGCTGGCGGGCATCAGTTGGGGTTCCCAGCGGTGGCAGCAGTTGATGATGGCCTATGCTGGCCATCACGTCCTCTACGACCTGCGAGTCCGCCTCTTCCGCCACATCATGGGCCTTTCGGTGGGCTTCCTGGACCGTCACCAGGTGGGCCGCGTCATGTCTAGGGTCCAGAACGACGTCATCGCGCTGCAGGATCTGCTGACGTCCGGGGTGGTGAGCATCCTAAGCGATCTCTTGGGCCTGGGAGTGGTGTTCTTCTTCCTTTTCTATCAGGATGTCCTGTTGGCCCTGGTGACCCTCTCGATGGCGCCCATCCTGGTGGGGGCCCTGACGGTATGGCAGGAGAGGGCACGAAGGGCCTTCCTAAGGGCGCGCCAGGCCATTGCTGTGGTCAACGCCAATCTGCAGGAGGACGTGTCCGGGGTGAGGGTGGTGCAGGCCTTCACGCGCGAGGCGGAGAATTTCCGGCGGTTCTCCCAGGTCAACGCCGACCACCTGGCGGCCAATGTGGATGCTGGGCGCCTGGCGGCGGCGGTGATGCCCATGGTGGAGCTTCTTATGGCCGTAGATATCGCTTTGGTGGTGGCCGTAGGGGGGATGAGGGTGGCCCAGGGCCATCTGGGCCTGGGCTCCCTGGTGGCCTTCGCCCTCTATGTGCAGCGCTTCTTCGAGCCAGTGCGCAACCTGGTGATGCAGTATGCCCAGCTGCAGCGGGCCATGGCCGCCGGGGCGCGCATCTTGGAGGTCCTGGATACCGAGCCTGAGATGAAGGACGCCCCCGATGCTGTGGACCTCCCCCATGTGCGGGGAGAGGTGGTGTTCAGGGGCGTCCGTTTCAGCTATGTGCCCGGGGTGGAGGTGCTCAAGGGCATCGACTTGCACGTGCGCCCTGGGGAGATGGTGGCCATCGTGGGGCCCACAGGAGCGGGCAAGAGCACCCTCGTCTCCCTGGTGGCCCGCCTCTACGACGTCACCTCCGGCCAGGTCCTCATCGATGGGGTGGACGTGCGACAGGTGCGGCGGGCAAGCCTGTGCCGTCACCTGGGGGTGGTGCTGCAGGAGCCCTTCCTCTTCTCAGGGACGGTGCGGGACAACATCCGCTTCGGCCGTCCGGAGGCCAGCGATGAGGAGGTGGAGGAGGCAGCCAAGCTGGTAGGGGCCCACCAGGTCATCGTCCGGCTCCCCCAGGGGTATGAGACGCCGGTGTATGAGCGGGGCCAGAACCTCTCCCCGGGGGAGCGGCAGCTCATCGCTTTCGCCCGGGCCATGCTGGCCGACCCCCGCATCCTCATCCTGGACGAGGCCACGGCCAGCGTGGACCCCCTGACGGAGAGGCGGGTGCGGCAGGCCTTGAGACGGCTGCTGCAGGGGAGGACGGCCTTCGTCATCGCCCATCGCCTCTCCACAGCGCAGGACGCCCACCGGGTGGTGGTGATGGACGGGGGGCGCATAGTGGAGGAGGGGAGGCATGAGGAGCTCCTGGCCCGGGGAGGGCTATATGCCCGCCTCTGCGCCACCTCCCTATCGCCCGGCGCCCTGCCGGCGGATGATGCCGTCGCCGCGGGGTGAGGCCTCGTCCTTGGGCCCACATCCCCCCATAATCAGCCGTTGGAGGTGAGGTCCGTGGATGTGGAAGCGTTAGCGCAGGAGTTGGCCTCGGCCATTGGCCAGCAGAGCGTGGGGCTGAGCCCGGAGGAGCTGGAGCGGTACGCCTGGGATGCCCTGGGCCCCAACCGGGCCCCTCCCTCCCTGGGGGAGGTGCGCCCCCAGCCCCTGCTGGTGGCCAGGCCCCGCACCACCGAGGAGGTGGCGGCGGTGGTGGCCATCGCCCACCGTTGGGGGGTGCCCGTGGTCCCCTATGGGGGCGGCACGGGGGTCATGGGCGGGGCCATACCCCTGCGCCCCTCTCTCATGGTGGACACCACGGGCCTGGACCACATCTCAGACATCAGCGTCACCGACCTGACGGTGCGGGTGGGCGCGGGGGTGATCCTGGAGCGGCTGGACCGAGAGCTGGAGGAGCACGGCCTCATGCTTCCCCACGACCCTTGGTCCCTGCCCATCGCCACCGTGGGCGGGGCCATCGCCACCAATGGCATGGGCTACCGCGTGGGGCGCTATGGCTCCATGGGCCACCTGGTGCTGGGGCTGGTGGCCGTCCTGCCCGATGGCCGCATCCTGCGCACCCGCGGCGTGGACGGCGCCTCCGTGGGCCTGGACCTCAAACACCTCTTCATCGGCACCGAGGGGTGCTTTGGCATCGTCACCGAGGCCGTGTTGCGGGTGGCCCCCCGGCCTGAGGAGCGGGCCATGGCCGCCTACCACTTCCGCAGCTTCGAGGAGGGGTTCCAGGCCATCCTGGGCATGCGGGCCGTGGGGCTGGTGCCCTCCGTCCTGGACTATGGGGAGGACTTCACCATCGTGGGCGGGGGGGAGGCCAGGAGCGAGGGGGCCACCCTCCACCTGGTGATGGAGGGGTTCCGGGAAGAGGTGGCCGCCCAACGGGCCCGCGCCGACGCCATCTGCCGCGCCCATGGCGGCCGCCCCCTGCCCCAGGAGGAGGCCGCAGCCTTCTGGCGCCACCGCCACGACATCGCCCTCCGCTGGCAGCGGGGCCGGCGGCGGGGAAGGCCCCGCGAGCCGGTGGATGGCGCCCGCTTCGACTACGTCCACGTCTCCCTGCCCCCTTCACGCGTCCTGGAGTACAGGCGCCTCTGTCAGCAGGTGCTGGCCCACCACCGCCTCCTCCCCCTGGAGTACGGCATCTGGGGCCACCCCGGCCTCTTCGATGTGGTGATGGTCCAGACCCATGGCGACCCCCAGGCCCTGGCCCGCGCCCTGGACCAGCTCCTCATGGCCGCCCAGGACATGGGGGGCGCCATGGAGCAGTGTCACGGCGTGGGCATCAAGCTCCTCCACCTCATGGAGCGGGAGCACGGCCTGGGCCTGGCCGTCATGCGGGCCATCAAGAGGGCCCTGGACCCCCAGGGCATCATGAACCCGGGGAAGTTGGCCCTGGGGGCGTGACATGTGGCCGGCGTCATCGTTTATAATAGCGGGAAGAGGTG